>JASJAT010000175.1 GCA_030066885.1 Arenicellales bacterium
AGGCGACCAGGCCTTTAGTATGAATCATGAATAATTACTCATGATTAGCATGAAAATATATCCTTTGATTTCAATAATATGTGTCTATACTATCCGCAAAACATTAATGGTGCGATGCACCAAGTCAGCAGCGGAGAACGAACTATGGCTTACGACTTAATGATCAAAATGGGTGCCTGCTATGTCGGCGCCATCACGGTACTCACTGCCGTTGTGACCATCTTGGCCTAACAATTACTCAACTCAGGAGCGCGAACATGACTTTATTAGATCGAATTCACCGTCGTTTGACTATCAACCGGACTGTACGTGAGCTGTCGCGCTTGGACAGCACCATGCTCGCTGACATCGGCTTGCACCGCGGCAACCTCAGAGAGGCAGTCGAACAGATGATCGACGCCAAGCAAAACTTCACCAGCAGTAGGGCTCATCCCGCACGCGTGGCTCACAATTACCACGCAACCAGTGGAGCTGCTGCATAGTAGCCGGATTTCAATTTAGCGCTTCTCCTCCTCTGAAAGGGGCCGCAAGATGCGGCCCTTTTCTTTTTGATAACATCACCCGATAGCGTGTGATAAACATTCGCGAAGTACTCCGGCGTTATTCATTACTCGAGCCCGAGTGTATAATTCAACCCTGAATCGGGTCGACAATAGTTAAAAGCGGCTCTTTAACGCGCGGGCAGGAGGTACGGCGATGCTCGGACCGAACTACGGCGAATGGTGGAACGAAAAGCCCGGTCGCTGGCGCGTACGGGTCGGCTTCGCATTGCTCCCCAGCCTGGTGGTGTTGCTTGTCGCGCTGTATTTCAATTTATCCGGGCCCGATCTGAACACTGAGATCTTCAGTGCAGCAGAAAGGGGTGATTTTACCGAAGTAGAGGCCTTACTGGCTCGAGGCGCATCGGCGACAGCGCGGAAAGTGGATGGCACCACACTCCTTAACTGGATTCAAGAACACGGCGACGATGACCTGGCGACGTTAATCATCCATAAGGGTGCTGATGTCAACGCCGTAGATCGCCATGGTCTCACACCCCTTCACCGCGCCGCGAATCGAGGTCACGTAAGGAGCGTTAAGCTACTCATTCAACAGGGAGCGAATGTGGGGGCTGTAAGTGAGCACTATGGGGCGCCTCTTCATTGGGCATCCCGTACCGGTCACGTCGACATCGCGCGGTTGTTGCTTAACGCTGGTGCGGCGGTTGACCCGGTAGATCGATGGCGCCGAACTCCTTTTCACTACGCCGTTCTATTAGGGCACTGGGAAATGGTTGAGACCCTGCGATCACGCGGCGCAGATCCCGATGCCAAGGATGTCAGCGAACGCTCGCTGTTACACTGGAGTGTTATAGGTGAAAAGCAAGATATCGCTGCATCGCTCATTGCCCTCGGTGCGGACATTAATCTCACGGATGGAATGGGTAACACCCCGTTACACCACGCTGTACGTCGGGGTGACCGTACGATAGTAGATCTTTTAATCGGAAACGGTGCAACTGTGAATGTGAGCACCCAAAGCCTTGGCGTTTCACCCCTCCATCTGGCGGCACGGCGTGGCGACATAGGTACAGTCGAGCTACTCATTGCAAGGGGAGCAGATATCAATGTTCACAGCCGATTCTACGGTACTCCGTTGCACTGGGCCGCAGAAAGCGGTCGTACCGATGTCGTAAAAGTATTACTCACCCATGGTGCTGACATCGGTGCTGTAGATGACCATCAACTACTGGCCGAAGACCGAGCGCAACAAAGGGGTTATGTTAATCTTGCTGCTTCACTTACGGCAGTTCGTCGAAGCATTCACGCAAACACTCGCAATCAACTTGGTCTATCGCCTGCAAAGTTAGTGGATAATGGCTGCGCGCTGCCGAGCTACATGAACCCTGCAAGTCGAATCTTTCTCGACAACTACATACAAGGTGATATCCCACAAACGGAGTTCCGGCGCTTTTTCTCGCTACCCAATTCCGAGTATCTCTTACTTGGTGCCTGTCTGACTGCGTTGCATCAAGCAGATGATGACGTTAGGGTCGATTGAAGTTCTACGTGCAAGGGCAAGGCACAAAGCATAGAAGCGTTTGAGCCCCTCAGTGAAGAAAATGCCCAATCTCCCGAGATCTCGAGTTATCTGGATGCATACCGGCTTATGGAACAAGGCGATGCCAATGCACTGCTCGCATTTACCGATTTGGCTAATCGCTATCCGGACGATCCCTTGGTTGTATTGCATGTTCATCGTCTGGCACAGGGTCAGTCGGGGGCACTAATTGTATTAGATGAAAAATAGCTTGCGTTATTGAAACGCGGATAACACGCTAGTGTATAGTTACATGTGACAATAAATCTTGAGGCCTATTAACCAATTAGCTAGTGTCCATCCAAAAGAAAAACTCTCGCCAAGACGCTAAGATCGCAAAGCTATAACCTTCTGTTGGGAAAACGCTTTATTGTTTATTTGTTGGCGTCTTCGCGCCGATGCGAGAAAAATTTCAACTTTTATGGGTGCGCGCTATCTCTCGACCAAAACGATGACCACTGGAGGAATAAGCATGACTGCCTATTTAATCGCAGACGTAAAAGTAACCGATGATGCGTGGATACCGGAATACGCGGAGAAGGTTCACGATATCGTTCACAAACATGGAGGAAAATACCTTTCCCGAAGCGGCAATATTACGAACATTGAAGGTGAATCTTTGGATACAACGCTGATCGCACTGCTGCAATTCCCCTCTGTGGAAGCCGCGCAAGCCTTTATTAACGACCCTGACTATGCACCCTATGCGAAAGCACGTCAGGACGGTACCGTCAGCAAATTCAATATAATCGACGACACCGACCTCGCAGGGACAATACCTTACCTAGGCAAAGGGTAACTGCAGTGGGTTGGTGTAGCAGCCCTGATAAATATACTCTGCCCAGTTCCCAGGTCTTTCGCCCGCGCGTTTTAACTGTTGAACCGAGTCGATCACCATAACGAACGGCAAAAGACAGTTTCTGTATGAGGCCCAGGCGCTGCTCCCATCTACGGTGGATCTGCGCCGTCGGATACATCGGCAACCGGAACTCGGAAATGATCTGCCGCTGACAAAAGCAGCGGTTCTTGAATCGCTCGAGGGATTGGATCTTGATATTTACCCGTCAGAATCGACGAGTGGCGTAATCGCGATCCTAAAAGGCAGTTTCCCCGGGCCGTCCATCCTACTTCGTGGCGATATGGACGCCCTACCCATGCCGGAAGATACTGGCCTTGAATATGCTTCGAAGAGTAAGAATCGCATGCACGCATGTGGCCATGATGCCCACACCGCCATGTTGTCGTCGGCGGCTCGATTACTCAGTGATTATAGGGACCGGCTTGCCGGGCAGGTGAAGTTCATGTTCCAGTCTGGAGAAGAGGGACCTGGTGGTGCTGAACCGATGATTGGAGAAGGGTTGCTTGACATCGATGGTTCACCGGATGCTGCGTTTGCGCTCCATATCGAACCCAACCTTGCGAGTGGTCTGATCGCTTGTCGTCCCGGCCCGTTTTTGGCATCAGCTGATACCGTGTCGGTAAAAATCGTTGGACGTGGAGGCCACGGATCCAGGCCCCATATGGCAAACGATCCCATACCCGTGGCTTGTGAACTCGTGCAAGCGTTCCAAACCTTGATAACGAGGCGGATAAAAACCTTCGACCCGGTCGTGCTCACGGTTGGGAAAATCCACGCGGGTACGACAAGTACTGTGATACCCGAACACGCTGAGCTGGTAGCTACCCTCCGCTCGTTCTCGACGGAATCACGTGACATTGCTCGCGAGGGTATCGCGCGCCTCGCCGGGCACATCGCTCAGGCGCATGATATGCGTGCAGAGGTGGACTTCAAGCAAGGCTATCCGTCAACCCACAACGACGCGGAGTTTGTGAGTTTTCTCAAACGCACCGCGTCGGAGTATTTTGGAGAGAATGCCTACGTCGATATGAAGGAGCCTTGCATGGGAGCCGAGGATTTTTCACTAGTATTACGACGTGTCCCCGGTGCAATGGCATTCCTGGGCGTAGCACCCGAAGGTGACGATCCAAAGTCAGCCGCGCCATTTCATTCAAACAGGATGATCTTAAACGAAGACGCTATGGCACTGGGTGTAGCTCTACACGCAGCTGTCGCCTACGAGTACCTGAGGCAGGCACAGCTATAGCTAGTTCTTGTCCCCACTAGGTGCAATGGGGTCAGGTTCGATTGATTTTAAGAATTCAGATGCGACAAAGATCATGAGCGCGTAAATCAATCGAACCTGATCCTATTGGGTTACCTCAGAACCAGGCCACAAGGTCCGACACCTTGAAATCACTATATCTTGTTGCTTTATCTCACTCTTCGGCGAACTATACTCATAAATGGAGACAATCGGGTTCGGAGAGGACGATGGCTGGAAAACAAATATTTTTTATTGTTGCAGGCGTTGTCGTCGCGGTTTTTGGAGCCAGGTATCTCTCAGACGCTACTGAACTTACGGAGGAATGTCTAGCGGAAGAGCGGGAGCCTCTACCTTTTTGCGCAGAACAAAAAAGAATTGGGAGTAATGTTACTGTTCTCAATAATTGTGATTACGCGATAACGGTGCATTGGGAAGTCAACGGCGGTTCTGATCTAATCAATGACCTTGCTCCCGGCAGTGAGAAGCAGGTTGCCTCCTATCCATTAAAGATCAATACCGTGTCTTGCTGTCCTCAAACGAATCGATGCTTTTAGTGAGTTTGTCAAAGACAAACCACTTATTGTTTATTCAGCACATAATCGTCTAATTCGTTGATGAGTTTTCTTTTTTCGTCATCCGTTAAGAACGTAGCGTCAAACGAGTTTTTAATCAGACGATAAATATCGTCTTGGCTTAGATTCAACGCCTTGTGAACAGCGAGCAGATTCTCATTCATGTATCCGCCAAAATAGGACGGATCGTCTGAGTTCACCGTTGCGCACAATCCAAGCTCCAACATCCGCTTCAAATTGTGTTCTTCCAGTGAAGGGAATACACGCAATGCAACGTTAGACAATGGGCATACGGTCAGCGGTATTTGTTCCTCGACCAGCCGGTCGACTAATTTCGCGTCTTCGGTGCATCTTACGCCATGATCTATACGCGATACACGTAACAGATCCAGCGCTTCCCAGATATATTCTGGCGGTCCTTCTTCACCAGCGTGGGCGACTGTAAGAAAGCCGTTCTCTAGGGCACGCTCAAAGACCGTAACGAATTTTTCGGGGGGGTGACCTACTTCCGAGGAATCCAATCCCACTGCAACGATCCAATCCTTGAAAGGTAAGGCTTCATCCAAGGTTTGTGACGCTGCTTCTGCACTCAGATGGCGGAGGAAACACATGATCAGTTTGGAAGTGATTCCAAGCTTCTCTTCAGCATCAGTGAGAGCGCGATGAATCCCCGTGATCACGGTTTCGAACTGCACACCTCTGTCCGTATGAGATTGGGGGTCAAAAAACATTTCTACGTACCTTACCTTTTGAGCATGCACCCTCTCTAAATAAGCCCAGGTCAGGTCATAGAAGTCGTCCTCGCCCAATAGAACCCGGGTACCTTGATAGTAGATGTCAAGAAAGGACTGAAGGTCAGTAAAGCTGTAGGCTTGGCGCACTTCCTCAACAGAAGAGAAGGGTAGCTGCACATCGTTGCGCGCAGCCAATTGAAACATCAACTGCGGTTCTAGCGACCCTTCAATGTGAATATGAAGCTCGGCTTTGGGAATGTCACGGATGTATGACTCCATGGCGGATTACTCGTTTTTTGAATTAATACCCCTTAGTTGGCAATCTGGCTGGTCTCTCTATCGTCCAGTTGTGCGACTACATCTCGTAACTGCATATCGGTCTCGACCAGGGGCGTTAGTATCGATTGCACGGCTTTGTCGTCGTAGTCAAACAGTCTATGTCTGGATAGTCGATTGAACGATCGGGGTTGATTCGCTTTGACCATGCCGTAACGGTTGCAAAAGCGCTTTATGAAGCCGTCGAGCTCTTCAGCTGTCCCGACGAGCGCGAATGATTTGATATTATCTATCGCATTTTGCAGATCTTTTACGCTGACTTTTTCAGGCCTGTAGTCAAGAAAATATCGCGTTTGGATGTTGTCAAAGAAATCCAATCCAAATCCCTCTAGTTGCTCGACAAACGCCCTTAGATTGATGTTCATAGTGA
>JASJAT010000024.1 GCA_030066885.1 Arenicellales bacterium
CCTTCTTGAGGTAAACAAGCAGTGTCGCGAGCAAAAACCTGCATTGTACGCCATACACCCTCAATCAAGCCCAGGCAATAGTACGAATCGGAGAGGTCGGTTACTCTGGGATTGCTCAGTTTCCTATTCGTTAGCTTTTGAGCAAGCTTGCACCGTTTCAAAACTTCGTTACCGTCGTTTGCATCTGCAAGTAGTGGGTCATTGATAAACCATAGGCTCGCAAGGAGTATTATTACTGCTTTCATTTATTCTCACCTCTGGTATCCATTTTAGTCCCGATCCCTGTCTTCATCGAGGCGGGCTCTCGTCATTCGCGAGGCTCGCATTATCGACCCTGACCATACAAATCTAAGCGAGGGCACCACCCCAACAGCTCGCTTGCGTTCTTTCCTGCTTCGAAGCTAGCATTTCTGTCTTAAAAAGAATGAGGAGTGGCATATGCCCAATCAACAGAAATTCAGTCATAGCCAGGGGAAAAAAGCGCAATTCGCACCTCGTGGATTGCGCAGCTATTTCGAGTATCGAGACCTGGGCATAGCAGACGCCACAAATGGCGAGGTTGTCGCCCACGTTATCCGCGCCAAAGAAGGTCATAACGCAACCGGTCAATGGCATGTACACGATTGTAAGTTTCAGATGTATTTTGTGTTAAAAGGGTGGGCTCGATTCGAATACGAAGGACAAGGCATTAAAACTGTAAAACCCGGCGACTGTGTTTTACAACCTGCTGGAATTCGCCACCGCGAGATCGAACACTCGGCAGACTTTGAGCTGATTGAAATCGTTTCACCGGCAAATTTCGGAAGTAGAGACGTAGATTAATCGCTCGTCGCACTTACAGGCAGGGAGAGTTGACCATGAACTTCCCACAACCGTTCTATCGCTGGAGGCCACACCCATGGCATGGCCTAGAGGTCGGGCCAGATGTACCGGAGGTCGTGCACGCTTACATCGAGATTACCCCGACCGATTCAATGAAATACGAGCTCGACAAAGTAACCGGCTACCTAAGGGTGGACCGTCCGCAAAAAACGTCCTCGCTGCCACTGACGCTTTATGGAATCATCCCACGGACGTACTGCGGTCACCGTGTGGGGTCTTTGATGAAGGGTGCCATCAACGGCGACGGTGATCCGCTGGACATCTGTGTAGTCAGTGAGCGCCCGATCAACCAATCCGAAGTTATCCTCAACGCCCGCGTGGTGAGGGCAGTCTACCGATGAACGATCACGGTGAAGCAGATAACAAGATTGTCCGGTGCTTGAAAACGACCCAGTTTGTGGGGACGTGCGGGACATTGCGGAGTTACCGGGCATCCGTCACTACTTCCTAACCTACAAGCTTAAGCCTGGCGAGGAAGCGCAAGTTTCCATTGACCAGGAATATGGTCATGCACGCGCCAAAGAAGTGATCCGGGCTGCAATAGCGGACTACGAAGAATAATACGGCAGTTAGGATCTGGTGTTTTCTTCCAATAAAGTCTATAGATGAAGGATATATGGCGCAAACGAGTGACATTGGTATGTTAAAAGGAATCGGTCGGGAAGTGTTCCTCCTGTTGTTTGGGGCGGGAATTGGTTATGGATGTCTCCAGCTCGCTCTGTTGGGAGACTCCGAAGCCACCATAATGTATTTGAGTCCGGGTTTTTGGATATTCATGTTGGCGCCATATCTTGGTTTACAGCTTGTTCGGTCGATCAAGTGGGCTGGCGACAACCTTAAAAACCCCGGCGAATAGAGCGGTGATTCTTGATTTCTGGTTAAGAAACAAAGAAAAACGAGTCGAGATTTTCTAAAACTACCTTCCGCTATCATCCTGGTGTCGGGTGCAATATACCGGATAAGCAATGCAATGGGATTGCGATAGGTCTGCGACGCAGCTACTACAACGTCTGACGCTCGTTACGGCTTAAGAATTTTCTCCAAGGGGGCATATCCTCCTCCTTATTGTTGAAAAGTAGCCCCTGGGATTCAGAAACAGCAAAGTAGAAACGGCTTTTTACAATTAAGCCGTTTTCTCCACAACAGCAGACATCGCCGCTGATCCCGCTGTGATGTACCAGTCAAATCCCGATGCGATACTAAACGGTAATTCGTTCGAGTTTAGTTAAGTCGGTCGAGTGCAGTTTTGACGGCATTGACGGCGCGTTCGATGTCGTGCTCGGTCGTACGATAGTTGCACACCGAGATGCGCATCACAGTCTTGTCGTCATAACGCGTGGGACCGAACCACGCCTCGCCAGTGGCGTTGATACTCTCGATAACGCGTTGCGTGTGCGTGTCGTGATCGCCGCTGGGACTCAAAAAGCGAACCAACCCTTGATTAATGATGGGCGTGGCGACAACTTCTACTCGGGAAAGTTGTCCCAGTTGCCGCACCAAGTCGCTCGCATGAGCGCAGCAGCGCTCCACTATTTCCGCCACGCCTCGGCGTCCCAGTGCACGCAGGGTGGCGTACACAGCGAAGCCCCGTGCACGCCGTGACCACTCGGGTCCCCACTCGTATTGATCACGCAACGGGGTTTCGACTTTATTCGCCGCGGGAATATACGCCGCGGGAATTGTCATGGAACTGCGGTGCGCGTCCTGGTCGGCGACGAATACGAGCCCGCTGTCGTGGGTAACGTTGAGCCACTTATGTGCGTCCGTCGCCCACGAGTCTGCCTTGTCGACTCCATTTACCAAGTGGCGAAAACGCTCACTGGCAGCAACCCAAAGCCCGAAAGCGCCATCGACGTGCACCCACGCGCCATAGTCATGTGCCACGTCACAAGCTGCGTCGAAGTCGTCGAAGGCCCCACGGTTCAAGTCACCGGCAGCCAGTGAGACGATGGTGGGTGCAGCGGTAACTTTGGCGAGCTCCGACTTCAGTGCATCGACGTCGATGGTGCCGTCGTCTTTTTTGGCAACCTGTACCACCGCATTCGTGCCAATGCCGAGTTGGCGCAGCGCGCGCAGTATCGTTTCGTGATGCTCGCCGACTAGCACGCGGATCGGTGGACTCCCCGACAGACCCTGTACCTCGACTTCCCAGCCTTTGTTACGCAGGACCCGGTAGCGCGCGGCAGCCAGTGCCGTGAAGTGCGCCATCTGACAGCCCGTGACAAAACCGAACGACGCACTCTGCGGTAACCGCAGAATGTCCTTCAACCATTGTCCAGCCACTTCTTCGACGATGGCCGCCGAAGGCGCGACAGCCGACGCCCCCGCGTTTTGATCCCACGCCGCAGTGAGCCACTCCGCGGCAATTGCAACGGGCAGAGCACCCCCAATCACCCAACCAAAAAATCGACCGCTTGATGTATTGAGTAGCCCCGCCCCGGCATCGTCGAAGAGCTCCTCGATGACTTGTTGGGAGGGGATGCCTTCGGTGGTCAGCTTCTTAGTGAGGCGGTCTCGGAGTTTCTCGGGCTCGAGGGCGTCGTCGACACGACAGTCATCGACTTTTTGCAGATACTGCGTGGCGAGTTGGGCAGCGCGCTCGAGCTCAGGGTACATGATTGGCCTCGGTTGTGGTCAGGGGTAGGTTTTAGGTTAACTTAAACACCACCACGCAAGGAAGCACCTGGCTTGGTAGACAGCTACCGGCCCCCGCTGGTCATTCAGGAAGTTCAGGAAGTCCCAGCATAAATCTGACATCCCCTCCATCAACCTAAATCCAACACTGGTCTGAATTGATGCAGCTACATCTGAATTATTGTGATTGGCAGCTTGGGACTTCAGGGAACCTTCTCTATTGTTATGCGTCAGTATGACAACTATCGGCTAAACGGATTGGAGATCAAACGCTATGAATCAATATGAGCCCAGAGATAAGCATCTTACCAGAGCTGACGTAACATCTGGGTGGGCGCTTTGGGCCCTATGCATACTGGGTGTCATGATCTGGTGTGAGATTGGAACTGTATTTAGCGCTTGAGTAAGTGCTCGTTCCGTTTCAACATTGTTTGATTGGGTAGCAGTACCTTAGCAGTCTTTTGGTTGAGATTAGAATAGGAGACCATCGATGGGTGAGTGGTATATCAAGGGGCCCTATTACGAGTCTTGCAATTGCGAAGCGATTTACCCCTGCCGACGCCAGAAGGGGAATTAAGGGATTGTGACAGTGAACGTAGGTGACCAAACCTTACGAATATACCCAACTGCCACAACCCCAAGCCTAAACGATCGAAAACGCGGTACTAATACCCCAGTGAAACAGTAAGGTATTTGCTCGTGAAAGCATGTGATGAATATCACATCTTTAGCGGGAGTGATTTGGGACAATACTCGTGAAATTAGCAGACAAAAGGTGACCGCCATGACAAATACTTACGACAAATACGATCCAACAGAACACAGAGCTACCGGTAAAGACGTTAAAAGCGGTTGGGAATTAGTCTTGTTTGTGCTTTTCGGGCTTGTGATTTTTGCGTAAAAACATAGTTGCACTACATCCACAGCGGCGTTAATCCGTATGTGCAGCCACGGGGTCCGCACTGACTGTAAAAACTTTTCAACCAAGGCAGGGTTTTACATTTCTTCGTCAGCTTTCGTTTGTGGGGCTAGTAATAGGTGCTCACAAAGAAAGCCCCGCACAAGGCGGGGCTTTGCAGCTTGGAAGAAATGACAATCATTTCTTAAATAACAATAATAAGCTCAGGATGTAGGATCGCCTACTCTACTCACTCGAATGGTGAGATATCACTTTGTCTTTGCTGGTGCGCTGTCATCGCAGTCCGCATGTAAGCCGAAAAAAGTTAAGCTTAGTGAAGTCGCAGTCTTTGAGTTCGTTAGGTATAACCAAGCTACCTCGCACTTGGAGATTTCATTATCTCTACCCATCTTATGTTACCGATTTTAAAGATGGCATCTTCGATATCGATGTAATGATTCTCGCCCGCGCCATTGTCTTCGTACCATTCATTTAGCCGTTTTACGATGGGTGCACTTATTTCTTCATCGCTAGTGAAACCATGAAAAAAACTTTCAAAAGCTTTACCGAAGTACTTAAATGTTTTTCTTCTTGTGCCTTTGCTGGTTGTATTTTTCACAGCCCAATGTTCAGCGATCAATTTAGACTCACGAAGATGTAATTCGAGCCAACCCACAATCTCATTGTATTTCCAGGGTACCGATTCGTCATCGAAACGATCTGACTCTTTCTTTACTATGGTTTCATCGAAGTGTTCTTCATACCACTCAAGATACTCTTCTTTGTCTCGTCTTAATTCCAATGAATGTTGTTCGGGAGTGCATCGATAGATGGGTATTGAAAGAATTTCCTTAAAATGCATGTTGTTTGGCTGCCGAAGTCAGCATAACGTTGTTCTTGTCACTACCAATTATTGAATGCCTAGCTTCTCAAAACTACCCGTGTTTGGGACTTTTGTACCTTAAACGAAAAACACAAAGACGAAACCCGTACTGAAGCCTTGGCAAAACTCATCCGGGAATGCACGGAAACGTAACAAACAGATAGATAAACCTATCCTGAATGGGGCGGACGATTTCAGAAAAAGATGGAGGGAAAACCCCGGGAACGACCTTGGGTTGTCTCAACATTTACTGGCGAAATAATCGATGCGGCGTTTGCAATCAAACAATTATGGATGACCGAGCTTAGTACCGATACAAAATCCAGGGAAGTGGCAGAATTCCTAAAACCAAAGTCCCGCGGTTAAAAAAACCCGCCCTGGGATGGAGGGGACAAAGGGAGACCAGGACGGGCTTATTTCTTATGTAACTAACTACGTAACTGAAGTATTTGCTCCGCTAATATCTCCTTATCGCATTGCGATGGTTAGTAACGACTGTGATACTAGTGACAGTCAGCACTAACACCCACCACGGTTGTGGATTTGACCTCGGCGCACGGTATTTCGTCCTATCACCCGTACCATGAAGTCTGGATTTCATAGCTGTTTCCTAAAGGGCAAACTTATGGCATTGGCGTGCAGGATAAGACAGGAAAAAGACAGGCTGGCGCCACGAAAGATTCGCAAGAAGTCGCGGTGGTCCTCGAATCCTTCAAATCTTGCAAGCGTGCAGGCTTCTTTGCCTGCCACAAGTGATTCGAGTCGACTCCGGAAATAGCTGCTGCATTTCAGCGAGAATAGCACTCATGCCTGCTGCGGGGCGGCAAGCAGTCCCATCAGTTACACCTGGTGTTCCCAGGCGAACATATACCTATCCCTTAAAAATATCTTCCAAGCAAAGCAGTCAAGTATTGCTAAAATAAGTAACCAAATACCCCAAATTGGAAATGAGGAGACTCAATCTCCCTCCCTACCCTTTTTCTAGCCACATGCTAGCCAATCCAATTTGGGAGTCTTTGTTCACTAAGATATTGAAATGACACTACCTTTTGAAAATTTTACCCGTGTTATCAATGCACGGGGTACCTATACGCCCTTAGGTGTTTCTCGCTCCCCCGAACCGGTGGTTAGAGCGACTGCAGAATCTCTTCGACATTTCTTTGATATGGAGCAACTCGCTGACCAGGCGGGTCATGAAATTGCCCGTATCACGGGAGCCGAGTGGGGCTGTGTCACCCACTGTACCGCAGCGTCTATTACATTATCTTGCGCTGCCCTAATGACTGGAATCAATGTAATCCATATCAACCAATTACCGAATACTACTGGCATGCGCTCTGGGATCGTCATTCAGGGTGGACATTTGGTCAATTACGGGCACCCCATCGAACAAGCGGTACGGTTGTCCGGAGCGAAAGTATTGTCAGCGGGTACGAAAACTCGTTGTACGTCTGAGGAACTCTACGACACCCTTCGCCACGACAACGTCGCTGGACTCTTGTTAGTTAAGTCGCGATTGTGCCAAGGCGACATGGTGCCTGTGCCTGCAGCGATATCGATGGTTCATGAGCTAGGTTTGCCGGTTATTGTGGATGCGGCTGCGCAGGATCTGCAGATGGAAAAGCTGCTCTCCCTCGGGGCCGATCTGACACTGTTCAGCGGGCAGAAATATCTCGCCTCGCCGACCGCCGGTTTGGTCATTGGCAAGCGAGATTTTGTGCAAGCTGTGCATGCTCAGGAACGAGGAATCGGTCGTGGGATGAAAGCTGGGAAGGAAGCGATTGTTGGCGTTATAGCTGCACTTCAGTATCGTCATCGTGAAAAAAGAGACAGCTGGATCGCAGCGCAGAAAGAAAAGGCTGATGTGTTCGCCCAACACCTAAACGACTTGGATCACGTACGAGCTGAGTTGGTCGAGGATCCGCTTGGCAACCCCTTTTCTCGAGTCAGGGCTTGGATTGATCAGGACTCAAGTGGGGTGTCTGCAAGGGATGTGGAAAAAGTCCTGTCGGCAGGTGCCCCGATGATTGTGGTCCAAGATCACGCAGAATCCGAGCGAGCGCTGATGTTTGAAATCGTTGCCCTGAACCGGGAAGAACTGGAAACGATCTGCTCTAGACTGGCGACAATCCTTCCGGATGGAGGAGCATCTCAATAGTCAACATCAGCAAGTAAAACTAACCAGCCATCATAATCCATGCTTTCACGACAACAGGCTGCCATAGTCTACGCCGACGTCGCCAACTATAGCGGCCTTTGCGCCATTGACGAGGACGGGACGCATAAGCTTCTAGAAGAATACCTCAGCGTTTTTACCGCATTTGTAGATGAACATGATGGGCGCGTCCATCACTATGCGGGTGATGCTGTTCTTGCCACCTTTGAGCATGCCGAGGCAGCCGTCACATGTGCCGTATCGATACAAAAAAAACTCCTTGAACTGAATGAGCCCATACCCACAGGCCGCAGGGTTGAGTTTCGAATCGGCATAAATGAGGGCGCCGTCATACCGACTCGGGGTGACGTTTTCGGTGAAGACGTCAATGTCGCCGCTAGACTGGAAAGTTTATCTACACCTGGTGGGATTTGTATCTCGGAACGCGTTAAACAGGTAGTCGACGAGAAGGCCCTCCGAGCGACCATCACCTACCTGGGTGAGCGTAGCTTTAAAAACCTGCCCCGGCGTATAAGGGCCTACCTGCTTGAGGTAGGGGATGTTATAGATCAGTCAACCCCTCAATTTCGATCTCGTACCGGTGCCTGGTTGCAGTTACCTAGACAACCATCGCTCGCGGTGCTGCCCTTTGAGTGTCTTGATGACGATCTTACTGCAATGCGCTTTGCCGATGGTTTAACCATGGAGGTGATGACCGAACTTATCAAACTCTCGGGCCTGTTTCTCGCCAGTGATTTCTCCAGCTTGCGCTATCGTAAACAACATCCATCAGCGCAGGCCGTGTCAAGAGATTTGGGCGTGCGCTATTTGCTGCAGGGGACAGTCAAACGCTCGGTGGAACGGCTACGCGTTTACGCACAACTCATCGATGCCATGAATGGCGCCAGGATTTGGGCAGAACGCTACGATGAAACTCTGGATGACATTTTCGAAATCCAGGACTCAATCACGGATTCGATTATCACAGCTCTCGATGTGAAGCTGGTATCCGGTGAGCGTTCACACATAACACGTAAATCGTTGCTCAACCGGGAAGCTTTGCGTCACTATTACAACGGGTGGTCGCATTTAGTCGCCGGTACGCGCGAAGACCTGATCCTGGCCCAAAGGGAATTTGAGACAGCCGCAGAGCTGGAGCCTAAATCGCCTTTGCCGCCGGCGATGGCTTCCTGGACTTATTGGTGGGTAGGATTTCGTGTCCTCACAACCGATTCGAAAAACGCTTTTGAACGAGCTGAGCACCTCGCCAAACGAGCCAAGTCTATGGAAGACCCGAGTGGATTTTCCAGCTTGGTTATGGCCAACCTTTATCTTTTACGCCGCGAGCACCGTCAGGCACTAGAAGCAGCGGAATACGCCCTTAATCTTCGGCCAAGTTGTGATGTAAGCGCAGCCACCTTCGCTAATATACTTAACTACTTAGACCGATCAGAAGAAGCGATACAGTTCGCCGAACAAGCCATTCGCCTTACCCCCATCGCACCCACAATCTACCCAGGAATCCTTGCCAGCTCTTACTACGGTGCCGGACGTTACGAAGAAGCAATCGCGGCCGCACACGCCATTATCGATCTCAACGCAGACGCAACAGACGCATGGTTAGTCCTCGCTGCTGCAGAGAGTGCGGTGCAAAACTATACTGCGGCACGCGCAGCTATGGATCAGGTACTGCGTGTGAAACCTGACCTTACAGTGGACGCCTATCTTCAAACCCAGCCTTACGCGAACCAAAAACGTGCTGAAGAGTTAGCGGATCGTCTTCGGTCGGCTGGGTTGCATTGACAGCAGATCGCAGATCCTCGCGGCGAGGCGCCGCTCCTACCCCCAACAACTATTTTCATGAAGCCAACGTCGCCAAAGTATCAGCGTAACTCGACCGCTCTTCGATATGATCAAAACCAATGCCCTTAATTTCCTTCAGCAACAACGTCAAAAACTCTCGTTTACCCAACTTCAATGCCGCATCGGCGAGGAGCTGGAAGAACAGGTCCCGTTGCGCATGGCTACCCCCCATCTGCCAGAGGTTGCGTCGCGCGGGCAGCAGTAGATCCAAGACTCGTTGATAGTCGGCCTTACGGTAGGCAATAGCGGCCTCCGCAGCCGGGAGTACGGCTAGAGCATAACGTGGCCCAAGAGCACCCCGGTCTGCGGCGACAAAGGCATGCATTTGCGTGATCAGCTCTTGCGCGTCTTGTTCTAGACCGGCAGCAGCGAGTGCCAGCGCACAATGGGCGGAGGTGAAGGGACTCGAATGGTTACCGATCCGAGCCCTCGCTAATTCCCCAATGGGCTGCCAACGATCACCCACATCAACACCTCGAAGCTCGAGCCTTTGCAACAATGCCACGTCGTTCTGAATATCGACATAAAAGTCCGGTATTGCCTGCATTAACGGCGAATCAAGGTTGCGCAACCGGGTGTCATAGAGTTCGAGTGCCCCGTCATATTCTCGATTTTCTGCGCGAAACAAGGCCAGGTGCCACCACAGGTGATGCACAATGTGGTTGGCCTCCGCCCAATTATTGTTCAGTTCACCTAGCCATGTGATGCCATCGGCCAAGCGACCCTGCATGATCAATACATGGGCCACGGCGTGTGCGCCCCAACAATCCGTTGGATCGCGTTCCACAGCTTCGCGACCACACCGTTCAGCAAGCTCATAGTCGCCGGTTTCTTCCAATCCGAAAGCGCGAATCGACAGGAAGGCCGGATAGTTCTGCTGGTCAGCAGACCACATCGGGGCAGCACGTTCTGAGATATCACGCATCCACTCGACTTCGCCGATCCAGAAAAGTTCGAACTGGGCGAGACGGAGTGCGAACAGATCATGCGGATGCGCGCTCGCAATCTGTTCGAAGTGACTGGCGGCCTCCGTTATCCTTCCAGACTGACTGGCTTCCAAGGCCTCTATGTAATGACGCTCCCGCGCGGTAGAAGGCAGCCTGCCCTTGTGTGCCGCTTCAAGTTCGGCGCTGACCAAATGGTTGAGTTCGGATTTGCGCAATCCGCTCACTAAGATACCCTTAACCACGTGAGCCAAGGCGAACTCAGGGTCTGCCGCGATGGCGGCATTGGCGTGTTGAGAAGCATCGGTACGCCAACCGATGTAACTGTTTAAAGCCTGATCCAGCGCTTCGACGGATTCTGTATTTTCCGTGGTGAGGCTATGGCCCCATTGGTCTTGTTGCATGATCATACCCTTAATTAAACGAAGAATTTGCAGTTCGGGCTGCTTATCCGCTTGACCATTTATATCATGACCAAGTTAGCTTAAAGGGAGCGGCAGTTTATAGGTATGACAACATAGCCACACCACTTACGATGGCGACAATCCCTCCCCATTGGAGCCAGGACATGGACTCGCGCAGGATAACACGGGCCAATACGACTGTAACCGCTGAAAAAGTCGATGCGACCACTGCGGTCAGAGCGGAACCGGCGCCCTGACTACCGGCCAATAAAGCCAGGTAGGCGCCTCCATCTAGCACTCCCTGACAAACCAATACCGGCCACCAACGCCACGGGACAGTCGGTATATTTTGCTGCCAGACGAACAAAGTAATGCAACAAGCCACCGCAACCCATCTTCCGACAAACACCGTTTGAGTTTCACCAAAGCGTGCTCCTGCTTCCTGACCCGCGGCCACTGTCAGACCGAACAGCAATGAAGAGCCAAGAGCAAGCATGATAGTTTTTGATAAATGCTCTTTCGAATAAATCTCTTCTTCTTCATAGTGTTCAGCAGACCTGGCTACGATGATGACACCGGCCATAACCAATAAAGCCGACGCCCATTGCGCTGAACTCGGCCGGGTTCCCAGAAACAGAGCGATGATCAGATTAAACGCCGGGAAGCTCCCGACGATGGGTGCTACGACCGTCACTGGTCCTCGAGCGAGACCGTTATAGAGCAGTAAAGTCGCGAAAAGCAGGAAGATGCCGTAGACAATGGATAGCGACCACCCTGCCGCACTCGCCTCAAACTGTAAGCCCCAATACCAGACGAGTAAGGTGAGAATAATGGCACTGGCCACAAGCATGCCGAACAAAGCAGTCGCGTACCCCAAAGCCTGACCTGTGAAGCGGGCAATGAAATCGGCACTACCCCAACCAAGCGCAGTGAGGCCTCCGCCTACAACTGGGGGCATTGAGTCAATCCTCTATGGAGCCGGAAATTGACCATATACTGTCACAATACATGTGCGTGCATAGCCTGATACTGGATTAGGCTTGTATCCGGTATGAATCAAGCCTATCACCAGGCGCCAAGTGGCTGTCAAACAGCGCCACTCCATTTCACAGGGCAACCTTATGGCGCATTTTGTCAATTCAATGTGATTGAGACTCCCTCAAAATCGGGGCTCAGGTTTAATAAATCCATCCCATTACTTAAGGAACTGAAACCGTGAAATTGTCAAACAAATTCCTGATTTCGTTACTCGCTGGAAGCCTATTTGTGGGCTGTGCCCAATACACCGACAAACGCGGTGTCGATGTCACTTGGCAACCTGATGCGGTAGCACAACTTGAGAAAGGGAAGAGCACACGTAAAGATGTCCTCGCTCTCTTAGGCCCACCCTCCCAGGTTATATCCTTAGGGGATGAAACCGTACTCTACTATTTGTACGAGAAAGCGGAAGGCCAAGGTTACATTTTGATTTTGTACAATCGTTTCGATCGTACAACCGACTACGACCGGGCAGTGTTTTTCTTTAACTCCGATGATGTACTCACCGAGTATGCAACCTGGATCAATCCTGATGAGGCGTGAGCCACTTTCCCAACTTCTAGCAGTGATGGTGGTTTGCCTCTTGGCCGGATGCTCTATCAGCACATACAAAATCGGTGCTGACAATATTGATCCAAAGGATGTACCAGAGCCAAAGGAGACCCAGACACTGATTGATGCGCTGGCTCGACTGGGCCCGCCCTATCGGCTCTCTGCCACCCCTAACGGTTATGTTTTAGCCTGGGAGCACTGGCATATCCAACAAGACAAACTTGGGATAAGCCTGCGCCCGATCGGTGGAGATTTTTTATCAATCAATTGGGGCAATGCGCGTACCCGCGGTGATTTCTTAGTCCTATACTTCGACCGTAACCACAAACTTGTAGACAGTGGTTACGGCCACTGGGACAGCGATGCTGGTGGGGGCCAAGGCATACAACCTCTATTCAGCATAGTCGACGTGGTTGACGTGGATGACCTCGTTCAGCCCATGCCACACCATCTTTGGGGAGGTTTCATGCTGAGCGAACTTCCGATAACCCTCAACATAAAAAATCACTTGGACACTGGTCAGAATGGTATTCAACAAAGGGGCACAACTGCTAACGTCGGACAGCACACGCTCGAAATGAATTAAGACGACATAGAACTAGCAAATTTGAGAGTTTGTTTGTGCAATATCTGATTATTCTGTTTGGGGCTTTAATAGTTGCCATAGGGCTAGTAATGCTGGTTCGTCCCGGCCCATTCATTGACTACCTACGTCGGTATTCCGTCACCACTTCTATGCAAGTGCTGGCAGTCGTGGTACGTATCGTACTTGGCCTAGCATTGATCCTTTATGCCAATCAGTCTAAGTTCCCGTTAATATTAGAGATCATCGGCTGGCTGTCTCTTGCTGCGGCGGCAACCATAGCGGTGATTCCCCATGCACAATTCGAACGCCTGATCAGTTGGGTGTTGGATCGATTTCAAGGCTACGTCTGGATAGGTGCGTTAGCCGCCACGGGGTTTGGCGTATTCCTGATCTACGCTGTCTTTTAAAAAGGCAAGACAGAATAACTAAATCCTGGTTTAATAAATCGGCCCCCTATTGTAGTTATCTACCGGGAGACGACTACGAAAAGCAAGATGGGAACATTGTTGTCAGTTCTTTCGCCTCTCGATGGCAACGCTGCATCAAGGGGGTGGAAACGGTCTGTCATTTGGCTTAGTGCCACATTTCTCGCTTGTACGGTAACCTCGCATGCAGCTCCAGATCCAGAAGCACCCATAGAAGACAAAACATCGGTCGAAGAGCAAGCACAGGACGCATTCGAGCAGGGTTACTTGCTCCATCTGGCCGGACGTTACGGCGAGGCAACGACCTTTTATCGCAAGTCCATCGCGGCCCTTCCAACGGCTGAGGCACACACTTTCCTAGGTTGGTCGCTCAGCTATCTTGGGCAACTCGAAGAAGCCATAGTCGAATGCAAAAAGGCCATCGAAATCGATCCCGATTTCGGTAATCCTTATAACGACATCGGTGTTTACCTTATCGATCTGGGTCGTTCTCAGGAGTCCATCCCGTGGTTTAAACAGGCCATACAAGCCAAGCGTTACTGCTGCTACCACTATTCGTACTTCAACCTCGGTCGGGTGCTGTTACATCGCGGCGACATTGAGGGCGCACGAGCGGCGTTTCAACGAGCCCTCCAGATCGAACCACGGTACCGCCCTGCTATGGAAGGGTTGGAATTGATTGAGGCGATGGGGACAAAAGCTATCTAGCGCGTATCGTATTGCATCAGGGCTCCGAATGCTGGCGCTGGACGGGATCGGTTGGTCACCGAGGTGGAACTCAAGGCATAGACCTCACAACTTCGCCACGCGCGGGATAATTCCTCGGGATTATCACGTCGAGCGCCTTCAGAATGTCAGCGAAAGTCGGCCGTGCAAAAGGCATGGTCTGCACTGTTGAGAAATATAACGTTCCGTCCGGGCGGACCAAAAACAACCCTGGTTCGAAGAATAAATCCGGCTCCTCAACACCTACCGATGTTTTTCCAATGCCGCTGGAGACGAAAAGGCCCCACTGCCGTCCCTGGTCGATGCTGATGCCATAACCGATCGGGAGATTTTCTATCTTCCATTTTTCCTTAGCAGTCCTGGCACGGGTTTCATCGTCACTGCTGATCGCAACTGTACTGACTCCGCGCTCGGAAAACTCCGACGACTTACGGTCCAGGTCACGCAGATATGGCCCGCAAATAGGACAATGCCATCCTCGGTAGAATACTATCAGCGTAAAATGTTCGGGTTTTTGTTCTGCCAGCCGCCAGACACCTTCATCGACCGTATCTATTTCGAGCTGTGGAACAGGTTGCCGCGGAATCAACATCGTCATCTAAGTCTCCAAGTTTGTTTGATTGTGTTGTAGATAGAGAGCCGCGAAAGTATATCGATGCCATTCCCCGGTCTTTGACGCTCGACTTACTTCCAACTAAGGCCAATCTGCATACACAGACACGAGGACTAAACGATTTATTCCGGAGATGGAAGTATCCGATAACAAACCGGTTCCCGGCTGTAGATTTCAAACCACAGCCAGTTTCAGGGTAGCCACGTTTTCCACATAACCTTCCAGCTGGTCGCCTCTTTGCACCGGACCCACACCAGCCGGAGTGCCAGATAGAATCACATCACCCGGCTTTAATTCAAAAAAGGCCGAGAGGTAGCCAATCATTTCAGGTATTTTCCAGATCATTTGATTCAGATCGCCTTGCTGCCTGACCTCACCATTCACCTTTAACCATATATCTCCGTGTTCTGGGTGGCCGATTTCTGCTGCCGGCACAAGGTAGGTACAGGGTGCTGAGTGTTCAAAGGCTTTACCCACTTCCCACGGTCGGCCCGCTTTTTTTGCTTGGCCTTGTAGATCGCGTCGGGTCATATCGAGTGCGACACCATAACCGAATACACAATCCAAGGCACTTTCAACAGCTATATCTATGCCTCCCTTATGCAGTGCCACCGCCAGTTCGATTTCATGGTGTACGTTGTTGGTCCCCGGTGGGTAGGGAAAATCCCTGCCTCCGGTCAACAGGTTGTCCGGGTTTTTCTGGAAGAAGAAAGGGAGCTCCTTGTTCGGATCATGGCCCATCTCGATAGCGTGATCGGCATAGTTGCGACCGACACAATAAATGCGATGCACCGGGAACACCCGGTCTGAGTCTTTGATCGCCAAGGTTGGAATCGGATTTGGTTCAAAAATAGCGTTCGCCATATTATTTCCTGGGAATTATGTCGTTATTTTCCAGCAAAAACATAGTAACTGACCTTTGTGTACGGATACCAGTCGGCTCTGACAACGGTCATAGAGAAACGGTTCTGTCAAATCGTAGGTTATTTAACAACGACCTATGGTCCCAAGTAACCGCTGAATAGAGTGGTTATTTCATGCTTTTGGTCTACCATTATTCTTTGAATAAAGACAAACCAATAAATGACAACCCCTCGAAAGTGTTTGTGTTTTGTTCCTATGCGTAGCCCCGCTTTATGCGGGGCTTTTACTTCCCCGCTTTGATGCAACTGTTATTTCACAGAGCATTGTGATTGGGTGTTGGACAATCTTGACTTAGGTCAACACGTCCCGGCCATCTCTGGTGTAGTCTTTTTATTGAGATGGCATAACATCTCCTTGTTCTTGGGAAGACTTCATATTACTTCTCCTGCGTCGTTACGTGGGTCTTCTCAAATTGGGTAGGGATACCTCCTCCACTATGGGGTGCCCCGGTTCGGCTCCAAGCCGTTCCGGGGCTTTTCTTTATCTTCCGCTACAGCCTCAACTCGAACCTCTTTCTTCACGGTAGCTCCACGCTTCCAGGAAAGCAGCAGAAACAATCAACACCGCACCTACTGCTTCCGGCAGTCCAAAGGGCTCGCCTGCAAGCAACGAGGCAGTGGCGGCGCCAATGGCTACATCCAGCAACAAGAAGATACCCACCCGTGCTGGATCTATCCGGCTGGCACCATAAAGGGTCAGCCAGATAACGGGAATAACCCAAAAGACCGCGAAGGCGATGGCCCAATATGCCGCGGAGCTGTCCGGTGCGGAAAACGCCACAGCCACAGATGCGTCGCCTGGAATCAAGGTGGCGAGGAATATCGTTGCCGGAAGAAGAACCAGAAGCAACGCCATCTGTTCGGTTTCACTTGTTCCGTCCGGCACTCGCCGCTGCGATAAATTGAACAGCGTCGCTGCTAGTCCCCACAGAATACCGGAGAAGAGGCCCATCCATTCAGCCCCGTCCCTCGGCAATGGTACGCCGCTATCCAGTCCCAACATGGCTGCAGCACCGGATAGGCCGAGCGCAATCGCGACTATGCGGATAAAAGTGATTGGTTCGCCCAGCAGAAAATGAGCAAAGATCATGCTCCAAATCGGCGTCAGGTAAAAAAGCAACAGTACTCTGGCCACCTGACCTCGAGTCAAAGACTCTGAATAAAGGGCAAGACAGACAGCGAGCACGATCACACCAAACATCGCAGCGTGTGGCATGGAAAAAATTGATCGCCAGCGTGCAAACAAAACCGGCACCATCAAGGCGCCCGCGGCGAGATATCCCCAGAGAGTGGCTTCCGTCTCACCGCCACCGGCGGCGGTCATTTGCCTCAACGGTATCCAAAACGTTCCCCACAAAAGATTGGTCGACAGGATTGCCCAATCACCCCGGCTGAGCGGTGGCCTTCGCGGCGATGTTTCAGGCATACGGGAGGATCTGAAATGGGTTACAGGGAGTTAACCCGCATTTTACATTGCGGTTACTCCTCAGGCAGCTATCGACGCAGGCAGGTCGAAACGCCGACAGCCCTCATGCGCTAAATCAAAGGTGGAAAGCTCTAACTAGAGGCTTGCGCTTGATTCGGCTTCCTTCCACTTGCGGCGCGAGGCGCCTTCCGCGAGCCCAAACGTTCTTCCAGTTGACTGGTACATTCATTGAGATACGCCAGAACGTCGCTCTTCTTTCCGCGGCGGTATCCCGTAATCGGTGACCCCGGATGGCTGATGACATAGCGGTACCAGTCCTTGCCTGTCTGTCCATTGGGAGCTGGTGATCGCGTCAGAGAGATTACTTTACAAGTATGAGACATTATCTGAAGTTTAAACGGTAATTAATTGATTAAAAATAAATTTCGCAACTTACGCCAGAGCCATGTCTTACGTTGCGTGAGGGTTTCTATCGAGAGCGTGGGCTCCGTCAAAAGACAGGTCAACAAAAACGAAGACAGACGAGAACGCTTAAGCGGAATGTCGGCGCAGTATACCATAGTTCTGCCCCCCATATTGGGCCCGGTGGGGGCAAAACGGTGATTTCCCGCTGATTTGAGGCCGAAACTGGCTTATTTTAGCCAAATCTTAAACCTCGCCGGCACTCCCTATCTTCTCCCAAAGTCCCCGATTCTAGCTGGAGAGGGGCCCTCAATATGTCGCCCGACCGCCGGAAAGGTCGAAGACAGCGGCGGTCGTAAAGGAATTTTCCTGGCTAACCAACCAGCCGATCATGGCCGCCGCCTCTTCCACCTCCAAAAATCTGTTGCGTGGGATCTTTGAAAGCATATAAGCGATGTGTTCCTCGCTCATTTGATCGAATATTGGCGTTCTCGCTGCCGCTGGGGTGACACAATTCACTGCAATATCAAAACCTGCGAGCTCTTTGCCCAAACTCTTAGTAAAACCGATGACACCCGCCTTCGAAGCGCTGTAGGCACAGGCGTTCGGATTGCCTTCTTTGCCGGCGATAGACGCAATATTAACGATCCGACCATAGTTGCGCGCTTTCATGGCGGTAACCACAGCTTTATTGACGTGATAGGTACCGGTCAGATTGATGTCTAAAATCCGGTTCCAGGCGGCATTGTCATACTCTTCTACCGTCGCATTGGGTCCAGCAATGCCGGCACTGTTGACGACGATGTCGACGGATCCGAGTTGACTTTCCGTTTGTTCCAGCGCCTGCGTGACGCTTTCCCA
The DNA here is from genome assembly GCA_030066885.1 of Arenicellales bacterium. Taxonomy (GTDB): domain Bacteria; phylum Pseudomonadota; class Gammaproteobacteria; order Arenicellales; family JAANXG01; genus JAHEKE01. Next base: position 18,216 of record JASJAT010000024.1, read on the forward strand.
ATCCGCGACGTCGCAAGTTATTGCCACTACCTTGCTTATACCCGAGAGAGCCTTCATAGCTGACTCATTCACATCCGCCTGCCGATCCCAACTTGCTACCGTCGCACCCGATTTGACTAATTTCTCAGCAACAGCGAACCCGATTCCCTGTGCCCCACCCGTGACTACGGCAATACGCTTTTTAAGGTCATAATTGTTCATATGCTCACCCAAAAAACTGTTTATCCAATGCTAAAAGAATGTTCGATATTTGTCGCTGGCAAATTTACCTTTCTCTGGGTACAACAATTTCCATTTCCTAAACATACCAACGGAACTGACAATGCACACAAGTGAGACAAACCCGGACTGGCCCGAAGGGGTAACGGTTAGTAGGATTCGTATCGCCAAACCCACAGACAACTGGGATGCCGTACTAGACTTCTATAAAAACGGAGTTGGTTTACGTCAGCTCTCCTCTTTCGAGGATCACGATGGCTATGACGGAGTTATGCTCGGTTTACCCGACGAAAGCGTACATTTAGAGATAATTCGCCACAAAAATGGATTAGCCGCACCCGCTCCGACACGTGACAATCTGATTGTCTTTTATTTCTCAAACCACGATGACATCGAGAAGTTGTCAGCCAGGCTGAACCGACACGGTTACAACCCCGTGCAACCTGCGAATCCGTATTGGGCTGGTCGCGCGGTTTGTTTCGAAGACCCGGATGGGTGGGGTCTCGTGCTTTGCCAAAACACTTAGTCAGATTGTGAAGTGCTCCTCTTTTGGCGCGTATACCAGCTTATCCCGTTAGGCACCTGTACTACGGTGGAAGTTGACCGACATCCACCTATGCGGAAATGACGTATCAATCCAGCAGGGCACCGGTAGCGAATAAAAATGGGCGCGGCGTTTGTCCGTTGCTACCCACCCACGACGTTAAGGAGCATAATGATTAACCCCTCTTCATAGTGACTGGGTGATGGTCGATCAGGACGTATCACGAAAGCTTGCGGTGATTGTGCATGCAGACGTAGTGGACTCTACTGCTCTCGTACAACGCAGCGAGACAATCGCCCACAACCGGATAACCGAGGCCTTCCAACGTTTCTCAGCCATCATTCGCGAGTATGGTGGCAGCGTACACGAGATCCGTGGAGATGCACTTGTTGCAGAGTTTGAACGGACTTCGGACGCTGTATCTGCCGCTCTCAACTTTCAACAAATCAACACCGAGTCTCTTAAACAGTTTGATGATGAGATAAGACCGACAATCCGAATCGGTGCAAGTCTGGGCGAGGTGGTCTTTGCAGACGGTACCGTGACGGGGGCAGGTGTTATTCTCGCCCAACGGGTCGAGCAACTGGCAGAACCTGGGGGTTTGTGTATTACGGCAGCAATTCATGAAGCACTTCCGAAACATTTACCGTTCCATCAGGCGAACTTGGGTGAACAACAGCTTCAAGGATTTGATGAACCTATCCGTGTTTATCGTGTGGAATTGAAACCGGGAGAATCAATTCCCTTACCAGAATATATCGAAACAGACTCTTCATTAAAGAGCTTGAGGCTGATCGCCGCTGTAGCCATAGCATTGGTGATTACACTTGGCCTATTGTTTTGGTTTCAGCCTTGGGAAGTAGACAAGGAAACAACTTCCGCAGAGGGTGTGGAGTTCTCGCTACCCGACAAACCTTCCATCGCAGTACTGCCATTCACCAATATAAGCGATGATCCCCAGCAGGAGTACTTTGCTGATGGCATGACCGATGACCTGATTACCGATCTTTCTAATATCTCGGGACTTTTGGTCATCGCCCGAAACTCGGTTTTTGTATACAAAGATACTCCAACCCCCGTACAGCAGATAGCGCGGGAGCTGGGCGTCCGTTATTTATTGGAAGGCAGCATGCGACGGGCTGGAGACCGCTTGCGTATAAATGCTCAGCTCATTGATGGGACCACGGGCGGGCACCTCTGGGCGGAACGTTACGACGAATCTCTAGATGACATTTTCGCTTTACAGGATAAGGTAACGCGCCGGATTGTAACCACACTCAAGATCCAGCTAACCCCTCAGGAACAGGCGGTTACAACCGGTCACAATACCGACAACGTTGCAGCGCACGATGCGTTCTTACAGGGGTGGACACATGTGCAGAGAAGAACTCCCGAGGATGCCGTCAAGGCGATTCCTTTCTTTAATGAAGCCATTGAACTCGACCCAAATTACAGTGATGCCCAAGCTGCGTTAGCGCAGATATACTGGGATTACAGTAACGACGAGAATTTCAATACCGCAGTAGACCCTGGGTTGGGGGCTTCCTTCCCTACATCTGGTTACAATGCCTATCTTAACGCCTTAAAGTTTTTACGGAACCTGCAGGAAGCCCGGGCCAATCCTTCACCACAAGCACACATGCTTGCCGCGCATATGCTGCAACGCCAGCGCCGCTTTGAAGAAGCCATGCAAGAGGCAAAACAGGCCGTTGCTCTCGGTCCCAATAACCCCATGGCCTACGACGCGTTGATCGAAAACCTGATTTATGCAGGTGAAGCCGAGGAGGCATTGACATTAATCGATGAAAGTATACGCCTTGACCCCAATGTGCCAGGGGAAAAGTTATTTCTAAGGGGTATGGCTTACTACACGTTGGGCCGCTTAGAGGACGCCGTTTCCAGCATTGACGCAGCTCGGATCCATAATCCAAAGCAGACCCGGTACGCAGCCATAAAGGCAGCGGCGTTGGCCGAACTTGGTCAATCAAGAGAAGCCGAGGTTGCACTGACGGAGTATCTGTCAAGTTGGACGACCTACGAAGAGCCGGAGCTCAATTGGACCATGTACTACTGGCCATTCCAGAGCGGAGAGGCCCTTGAACGTTTAGCTAATAACTTCATAACAGCAGGATTACCAATACCTGTTAAACGCTACTACTTAGCGGCGTCACAGGACCGGCTGACCGGTGACGAGATTGAGTCATTGCTCTCCAACAAAACAATGAAAGGCGGAAATCGAGGCTACTACACCGTTGGCGGATTCTTCTATGGGGACGATGAGCTCGAGGTAATTCGAGATGAAGAACTAAAAATCCTCAGTCAGAGCGCCATCAAATACTTTGAGAAGGGCGGTCAATCGAGAGTTGAGAACGACCTGCTGTGTGACCCATGGAACGACCTCGGAGACTACTGTGTAGCTATCTACCGCAATCCGGATGGTACTCAAGAGGCGAAAAATGAATACCTCTTTTTCACTTTTATGAGTACCTATTCTTTTTCCGTATTCGATTCGAATTAGCGTGCGTTTACCCACCCTGAAAAAATATGACCTCCAGCATAGGCACAAAGGCGTTAAAAAATGGGGGCAGCTGACCCTGCCTCGTGAAGGCCATCGTAGGAGCGGCGACTCGCCGCGATGACAAAACGTGTGCCTTACCCATCTAGAAAAAATCTCTCGCAAAGGCGGAAAGCACGAAAAAGAAATTCAGATTTTAGTCACTGGATTCCCGCTAACACCATGCGGGAATGACGATTGGGTTGCTGCAGCGCCACGGCGCGATCCCTACTGCACCCATAAATCGTCATCTCGAGCGAATGTGAAGCAAACCAGTTAAACACATACTCTGATTGTCGCGGCCGCTGAAGCGTTCTCCCAATAACGCTCTGCAAGCTTGGGCTCTTGGCGCAAGTTTTTAAAGTTCGATAAATCAAGGTGTAACGAAACCACCTGAGACATCGAGAATGGCACCGGTCACGTATTGTGCCTCATCTGAGAGTAGCCAAAGGGTTGCAGTAGCCGTGTCCTGCAGTTCCCCCGCTCTGCCCATTGGTGTTCTCGCGGTTACGGATGCCGCCCAACCCGGATGGTCCCCTTCCCATTGCTGATTTCCTTCGGTCATGATCAAGCCGGGCCGAACACAGTTGACCCTTATACTTTCTGCTGCTACTTCCCGTGCCAAGCCATTGTTCATTGCGTCCACAGCGCCTTTGGATGTTGCAAAGTCAACATACGACCCCGCACCCCCATGCCGTGATGAAGCGGATGATATATTGACAATTGCCCCACCCTTGCCACCGTTCTTTTCAGACATGCGCTTGATTGCCGCCTTACTGCAGATAAGCGGACCGAGTATATTTACTTTAAACATTCTCCAGGTCAGTTCGGCGTTCAGCTCTTCAACTCGACCGCGGCTTCCCATAATACCCGCGTTGTTGACCAGCCCCGTTACCGGACCCAACTCCTCGTCTGCTTTCTCAAACATCCTTTCCACACTATCTTCATCTGATACATCGGCTTGAACAGCGATGGCACGGCCACCTTTACTCTCGATATCGGACACGACCTTGGCCGCCTCTCCGGCCGCACTGGCATAATTCACACAAACTACCCAACCACGTTCTGCGGCCAGCCTGCAAATCCCACCTCCAATTCCCCGGCTACCACCGGTTACGACCAGGACACCCGAACTCATAAATAACCTCCCTTTGTGAATAAAAAATGAGAATCGCCAGCGTAGCAAATTGCTTGTACAAATAGGAGGCAATGTATAAAAAGGAGCCGGACAAATTCCGCTTTCTATGTTTCACGCTTTTAGATACTCTGACCAATAGTGAATACCAAGTCTCAACTCGAACGTCTGGCCGAAGGGGATCCCTTTGTACAGTGGTTGGGCGCCTCGTTGGATCGTGCTGAACCAGGCGAGGTGAGCCTCACCATGCCCATTCGAGAAGACCATATCAGTTTTAACGGGACATGCCACGGCGGTGTACTTTTTTCGCTGGCGGACACTGCTTTTGGCCTGGCATCCAATTCCCACGGTATAGTTGCTGTCGGCATACATACCGACATGGCTTTTTGCGCACCGGTAAAAGTAGGGGATACCGTTGTCGCAGAGGCAGCGGAAATATCCCGTTCAAAACGCGTAGGAACCTATCGAGTGCTTCTCTCAAAGCAGGATGGTACAACGGTCGCTGTATTCACGGGGACTGTGCATCGAACCGAGCGGCATCACGAGAAAAGCTGACCTCACAAAAAATCCCCAACTTATCAGGATGTAACGCGGGTCACCTGTTATGCGGTCCTCCTTGGACTATAGTTATAAGAAGGCCCTTGTTGCAGGACCAGCAAATGTATCGACTATTTATCTTAATTTTTTGTGTAGTGGCATCGTCCTCCTTCGCGGGTGAGATTTACAAATATGTGGATGAGAACGGTAATGTCAGTTACTCAGAAACACCGCCTCTCAATGACGAGAATGTGCAGTCCCTTGAGCCGGCATCGGAAGCGAGTGATGAAGAAATAAGCGCGGCGCGCGAACGACAGCAGAAGCTGCAGACCTTTATCGACGAAGTGCAGGCCGAACGCGAACAACGCGAAGCGGCAAAGGAACGTACTTATTGGGGACCTTGGCCTAACAATACATCATCCAATCTACCGCCCCTGGCAGGCCAGTAGTTTTCTCAACAAGATTGGTCTTGCCCGTGCTATTTGCGGACGTGTTTCGCAATAATCGAAAGGCCCTGTTAAGACCCAGGATTTGTTCTATTTGAGAATACCGGCATTGAGCAGGCCCTGACGAAGACGATCCTCGTCTTCCTCATTTTTATAGTACTTGAAGGTCATCTCCAGTTCGAAGAGGTATTCATCAAATTCTCTCTGATAGTTGGCTTTGCGCAGCGCATTCAAAGTTTCAATTGCCGAAGTGGCCTTAGCCTTTTCACCTTGCTGCCCAAAGATTGCTGACAGTACCATCCAGATTTCCGTATTCTCCGGCGCAGCATTGCGTGCCTGCTCTGCGTGCTTAGCTGCATCAGCATATTGCTCCATGCCAAAATAGGCATAAGCCAACCAAAGTTCAATTTCAATCTCGTTTTCTGGATCGAGTCTGCGAGACGTTTTCAGATGTTCGATCGACTTTGCAGGTTCGCCGCCACGAACCAGAATCATTGCCAGTCCCAGATGGGCGTCAGCATCATTTGGTGCTAATTCAATGCCCTTTCGAGCCCAAACCACCGATTCATCAAATTTGTGTCGTTCTCTGAAGTAAACCGTCAAACCCTTAACCGTATGTGCAAGTGCTGATTGTGGGTCAATTTCAAGTGCTATATCGGCGTATCGAGCGGACTCATCAAAAGACTCAAACCAGCTGGGCAAACCGAACAGACTTCCCCAGTTCGAGCTGTTTACTCGAAACATCGCCATAGCGATTGCCGCGGCCGCCTCTGCATACTTAGGATCGAGCTCCAACGCCCTCTTGTACATCTTGATCGCCTCTGCGAGATCCTGGGGCGTTTGCCTGCGATAAAATTCCCTTCCCTTGAGAAAAGCATCATGTGCCTCGACATTACTGGTGCCACGCCCGGTTAACCTAATGCTCTCGTTTGCGCCAAGTTTCACCGATAGCGCGTTTACAATCTGTCCAGTTAGCTGGTCTTGCAAGGCGAAAACATCATCCATAGTACCGTCATACCGTTCAGCCCACAGATGGCCCCCACTTTGTGTATCGATAAGCTGGGCATTGATACGAAGTTGATTACCCACGCGGCGAACAGACCCTTCTAAAAGGTATTTAACACCAAGCTCCCGTCCCACTTTCTTCATGTCCACTGCACCGCCCCGATATCTAAAAGAAGAATTTCGTGCAATGACAAACAAACTGTCAAGTTTTGACAAATCAGTGATAATGTCTTCGGCCATGCCGTCTGCAAAGTAAGACTGTTCTGCATCGCCAGACATATTCTGGAACGGCAGAACCGCGACGGAGGGTTTATCAGGCAATGGGAAGGACATCTTCTCCACCGAAGCAGGTTCGAAATCGGGCGCCCAAGGCTGATACCAGGCTAACAATCCTCCCCCGCCAATTAGGACAGCGACGATCACCACGGCTACCCATCGGGCTACAGGCGTGGGTTTTTTCTTGGGGACCTCAGTCGAGTCTGGCAGCGTTGCACCGGTTTTAAGCCTTACGGTGTATAACTTAACCGGCTGATCGAAACCTTTAACCTCATGCTCACCCCGGTTTTCGTATTCAAAGGGAAACCGGCCTGGGATGGTTTCATACGCAGCACCCTGAATCACAACGCTGCCAGGTTGTGCCAGTTGCTCCAAACGCTGCGCCAACACCACCCCTGCACCTGTAATGGTATCGTCTGCAATAATGACTTCACCCATGGCGATGCCGACACGCACTGTGGGCAGGATGTTGTCGTTCAGTTGAGCAAGGTAACTCGACTGGTCTATTTGAAAAACTAAAGCTGCTGTCACTGCATCAGAGGCACGCGCAAACTCAGCCAATAAGGCATCTCCGCGAAGCTCACGGACATAGCCATGATGTTGGGTAATGGTATCGCCGAAGCGGTGGAAGGTATCCTGGATACGATCGTGAGCCAGCTGCTCATCTTGTTGCACCAATCCCGTCGATCCCGCAACGTCGGCGTGCAATATGACTGCCAGTTTACCGGATCGACGATTCTCTGCCATTCGGTGCGTTCACAGGACCACGATAAAGGGTATGGTACTACAACTCATACTTTGCATCTGGACCCTCAATGTAGCCTCACCCTTTCATTTTATCCACACTGAGGACAGGAAAATCTCTGGGGCCGACGTCACCTTTTCCGATTTCCCGGCGTTACCAATCATAATCAACAAGAAGAGGCTGCGTGATGAAAGTTAAAGCTCGTTATCTGCTGAGCGCTGTTCTAACACTTGCGCTGGTTGTGCCTGGGATCGCATCAGCTGGAGAATACGGTCATGGATACCACAAACACGGCTATAAGCACCACGGCCATGGCAAACACTATGGTCGTCACGGTGGTCGGGCTTATCACAACAAACACATTACGCACTATTACAAGCATGACAACAGCAACGAGAAGCTGCTGATTGGTCTAGTGGTAGGGGGAATCATAGGCTATGCGATCAATAGCGCTCAGCGAAAAAGCACATACGGTTACCCCTATTATCCACCGCCGCAGCCCGCTGCATACCCCGCTTACCCAATGAGCAGTCCTCAGCCCAGCAACAACACCTGTTTACAGGAACGGGAATATCAGACGACAGTGATTGTTGGAGGCAAGAATGTGCCGGCTTATGGAACCGCTTGCTTGCAGCCTGACGGTTCCTGGCGATACGAACCGGCCAAGCTGGCTGCTTATTAGCTCTGGCGTCTTACCTTATACAGTTAAAAGTAGAAAGTTGAAAGCAAAGACTTGTACGAAGGTGCAGCTCTTTGCACAGGGGTATCAGTCGATTTGATAACAATCGCCAACAAACATTCGATACGGAGCAGGTAATCAGACGCTGACAGAACTCGCGCACGTTTTTGCCGTTGCTAGCGGCTAAGCAATTATTATTCTGTCGAGCTTGGCTACGAGGAATGGTTTGCAAGCGGAGAGGATTATTTCCGCCTCGCCTTTGGTAATCAGTTCGTTCGCAGCCACGAGTTCGTCAGCCGTCAGACTGTCAAAAAGTATATTGCTGCCACCTACCACTCTCTTGCGGAGTCGCTCCAAGGTAACAGCAGGATCTTCACGTTTTTTTCGGTTAACTGACATATGTAAGACGATTGTAAAGTATAAAGTTTAAAGTAAAACGTGTGATATCAAAAGGCAAACTAGAAATGAGTGAGTTTACTGAATACGTGAAGGAGGTGTTGGGATCTCTCGGGCCTGTACAAGCTCGAAGAATGTTTGGTGGGTATGGCTTATTTTGCGATGGTGTAATGTTTGGACTGATTGCGGATGATACTCTGTATCTCAAATCTGACCAGGTCATCGAGCCCTACTTCAAAGAACGAAATCTTGAACAATTTACATACGATAAACGCGGAAAACCAATCAAAATGTCTTATTTCATGGCGCCGGAAGAGCTATTTGAAGACCCAGAACAGGCGACGCTATGGGCCAGACGTTCCTTGGACGCGGCCCTTCGCGCAAAACAAGAACCTTCGTAGAAATGGAGATTCTTGATCTGCTCAGGCATCCCAGCCTCGGGTGGCAAATCCGCATAACAGTGGATCCGCGACTTATGCTTCACCGTCAGACTCGTCTGGAAGTTTGGTGGACGGATATTCCGGTAGTCCCGATCGTATTAGTAGGTCTTCGTACCAATCGTTTCGTTCAGCACTTGCCAGGGGGTAGCTCTTAAAATACTTTGCTGTGGTGAACTGCGAATCAATCCGTAGTGCATCGTCAATCATCGCTTTGGCTTCATCCATTCGACCCAAATCCGCATAAACCGCCGCTAATCTTGCCAACAGGTGGGGGCTTTTCGCACCTGAGTTGATTCCCTGCTTATAGGCTTTGATCGCGTCTTCCTTGCGCCCCACCAGGTGTAAGGCGAATCCATACCCAAACTCGATCCACCAGGGGTGCTTTGGACTTAGACGAATTGCCCTTTCGAATAACTCGACAGCTTCTTGCTCCTGATCGGCTTCACTCAGGCGAATGGCAAGACCAGCGACCGTATTAAACGAGTTGGGGGCAAGTTCCATCGCTTTACGCCGGAGTTCAATCCCTTTCTCCGGTTCGTTTATCAAGGCCATCAGGTTACCGAGCGAGAAGTAGCCCACAAATTCATCCGGTTGAAGTTCTATCGCACGTTCCGCTGCCTCTATCCCCAAGCGAATGGATTCATCTCTTGACTTGCTAAATCCCATCCTGGCTTCATACCAGTGGGTCAGAGCGATACTGCTCAGCGGCAACGCCCAGTCTGGATCAGCTTCATGAGCTGCCTGAAAAAGTTCACGTGCCCGGACTTGACTCTCGCGGGTGAACTTAATGAATTCACCGTACCCTTCAGTTCGAAGCAGCCAGGCTTGGAGACTGTTTGTACTGCGAGCTGCGATGCGCGCGTTCTCTCCTTCGGTCAACTCGACCTGAAGCTCTGTAATCACACGCTTTGTAATCTCATCCTGAATAACAAATACATCGTCCGCCGCTCGGTCGAATCGATCCGTCCAAAGATGGTGGCCATTGACTGCGTCCACCAACTGGACTGTGATACGCAATTGTTCCCCGGACTTCTGCACGCTGCCTTCTAGTACATACTGAATTCCCAGATCCTCCGCGACCTGCTTCACGTTGATGGGCTTACCTTTGTAGGTAGTTGCGGTGTTCCTGGCAATAACGAATAGACCGGGTGCTTTTGACAACGCTGATGTAATGTTTTCCGTCAAGCCATCGGCAAAGAAACCCAACTGCTCCTCGTCCGAGTAGTTATCAAACGGCAGCACGGCGATGGAAGGCTTGTCGGGCAAGGGGAATGCCATATCTTCGACTGCGGCGGGCTCGAACTTGGGTGCCCAAGGCTGGAACCAGGCCAGCAGACCGCCGCCAATAAGGAACAAGACGGTAGCGACTGCGGTCAACCACCTGAGTGTCAACTGGCCGGTCGCCCTCGAAGAATCCGCGGGTGGTGGGAGTTCGGCACCGTCGCTCAGTCTGATCGCATAGACCTTGACGGTTTCTTCGAATCCTTTGACTTCTCGCTCACCAAGACTCTCTTGATCAAAGGGCATACTGCCGGGAAGTGCTTCATGGATCGCCCCGGTGATACAGACGCCCCCGGGTTCGGCCAACTGCTCAACGCGCTGGGCAAGGACTACTCCCACCCCCGTAAACTTTCCGTCAGCAATGATTACCTCGCCAAGGCTGATACCTACCCGAACTTCGGGCCGAATTTCATCGGCCAAAGTCTTGTTGTGCTCGGCATTGGCCACCTGAAAGGCCAAGGCTGCACATACCGCATCCGAGGCGCGTTCAAATTCAGCGACTACGGCATCGCCACGCACCTCGTGGGCCACGCCGTTGTACGCCGCTATCGTTTCTGAAAAACGAGAGAACGCCTCATCGATCCGACGATGCGCCATTTCCTCATTTCGCTGTACCAGCCCTGTTGAACCAACGACGTCGGCGTGTAGGATAACCGCAAGTTTACGTGGCAGATCATTCATGTCTGAGGACACGGGGTGCTGGATTTGAACCAATTCTATACGACGGCGATCACCGAACGCGAGGAACAAATTATTACGATTGGACATGCATATCACCACATGTTCAATCTGTGGATTCGCAATATCTGTGATACATATCAATACCTTCACCAGATTCATTTGGTATCAATGGTGATGGCTAACAGCCTAAGTCATAAAGAACCAATCATTCGGACAATCAGAGGATAGATAAGGTGAAAAGAGATATCGGTTTCTGGTTTTTGCAGGGTCCTGGCTGGCTTTTATGTCTGTACCTTATTTACGCACAAGCCCTTCCCGCGTTTGACTACGAACTCGGCATCTCGATGGGGACGCAGGAACCCGCGGATCAAATAACGGCTGTCGGAGTTGCTTTTTGGTACGGATTCGCGTTTGGCGATCTTGTAACGTATATCCCTTTACTTATAACCGGTTTGATTGTCCACTGGCTTGGACAACTTTGGGGTCGCGTGCTACTGGGGGCGGCACTTGGGATTACCGTTTACTGGCCAGTTGTTTGTCTTGCAGCGGTGGTGAGTGCAAGAGATGCAGTCGGTTGGAATCTTTCCAATGAAACACCTTATTGGATTGTTTTACCCGCGATCACGCTTTGGGGAGCGTGGGGCCTATGGCACCTAATCCGTTCGATCAAGAGTGAACAGATGTCTATTTGATCAGGTCTCTTTGCGGTGCCACCATTCCCTAAACTCGGTGCATCGTAAGTTATCATCAAATTGCGCAAGTAAAGTTCCATCCAGATGTACCCGTCGCCCAGTGCGCCTTCGAGTGAAACCCGCCTGCCAACGTGCAAAGCCTTGATGGTCACTCACGAACAGGGACGTCGCTGAGAACGTGACTTCTGTTTGACTATCCCGCGCACCCTTAGTCCAGTAGTCATGTAACGCTGTTTGTCCAACTAGCGGCTCGACAAACGGTGTCTCAAAATATTCTGTATCCGGTGAGAAAAGTTTGATGATT
>JASJAT010000176.1 GCA_030066885.1 Arenicellales bacterium
GACTCGGTTGGTCAGGACTTCCCTCCAGCCTGCTGTGGTGTTTGAACGCTGCCTCCTATTCTCACTGAAGGCATGGGCGGCGGCCGCAGGCACCACGGCGATGGCAACCAGCATCGAAGCGATGATCGAGGCGGATATCGCGATGGCCACGTCAGAGTAAAGCTGCCCTGCTTCCTCAGCGATGAACACGATGGGTACGAAAACAAGCACCGTCGTCAATGTCGACGCAAGCACCGCAGGCCAGACTTTGCGCACCCCGTCGACGGCGGCCTTCCAGCGGTCCAGTCCTCTTCGCCAGGAAAGTTCGATGCTTTCGAGCACTACGATACTGTTGTCTAACGTCATACCGATAGCGAAAGCTACGCCGGCCAGCGAAATAACGTTTATGGTACGTCCTGCCAATATTAGGCCGATGAAAGCGGCGATGGTACAGATTGGAATACCCATGATCCCGATTATCGTTGCCCTCGCGGTGCGCAAAAACAGGAACATGACCAGGCTGGCTAGAACGGCACCGATCAAGAGGTTTGTCCAGACGTTATAAATCGAAGCCTCCACATAGCCCACGTCATCGGCGATCAGAAACATCTGCATACCGGCAGGAATGAGAATCTCCTCGTTGATCGAGTCTACCTCCCGCATCATCTTTCTTTTGATATCAATAACATTGGATCCAGGCTGGCGACGTACCGACATGCCGATAGCGGGATCGCCGTTGGTGTATGAATAGCGGCTGATCTCGAAATGTCCTAAGCGAATCTCGGCAACCTCCCCAAGTCGAATCAGGGCATCACCACGATGGTCGATGATGACTGTCTCCAGATCATCAATGTCACTAAACCGTCCGATGGTACGCAGCAGGTACCGCCGTTTGCCGGATTCGATCTCACCGCCGGATATGTCACGGTTACGCTGCTGGATTGCACTGCGAACTTGAGCGACGTTGAGGTTGCGTTCGGCAAGCCGCACAGGATCAACAAATATCTGTATCTGTCTCTCGGCGCCACCATATACGAAGACCTGTGATACCCCGGGAATAGTCTCCAAACGTGAGGCCACCTGATCCCGGACGAAGTCCTGCATTGGGATCATGTCTAAGTTGCGAGGATTTCCCGCTAGCGGCGCCACTCTAAAAAACATGAAGGAATTGGCCGAGAACGAGGTGGCGTAGACGCGCGGTTCGTCCACATTGTTGGGGTAAGAGGGCACACGACTCAGGGCATTGATCACGTCGATCATGGTATCTTCGAGGTCAATCCCGAACGGAAACTCGAGCTCAACCCGGGCGCGCCCAAAAGAAGCCGAGGAGACGATGCGCTGGAGACCAGGCACACTGCGCAGGTGCTCCTCCTGCTCTATAAGGATCTCCTTTTCTACGTCCTGCGGGGTTGCACCAGGCCAGTTAGTGCGAACGGAGATGGTCCGAACTTCAAGATCCGGAATCATTTGCACCGGAATCTTCATGGCTGCAACAACACCTACCACAGCCACGATGAGTGTGCCGACAGCGATCAAGATACCGCGTTTCACCATGGCTTCGAACATAGTCTTATCCGAGATGCCTCCTATTCGGAGTGTTTGATGGTAACACTCTGGTTTTCCCGTAATATTTCGTTTCCCCGCACTACAACAAGGATATCGGTTGGTAAATCGCTTGTGATAGCAACCTTGCCATCGAAGCTCGGGCCAGCAAGAACCTGACGCTCAGACACCACGTCGCGATCGCCTTCCCGATTGACCACCCAGATTGTCGTGCGACCATCTGGGTATCGGATCAATGCATCCCGGTGAACCGCGATACCTCGTCCGCCGCTGTCCAGCTGGAGGACCGCGTTGGCCGACATGCCTGGTGCAAGCTTGACCTCAGGTTCATTTAACGCCGTGCGAATCAGAAACGTGCGGGTGGTAGGGTCCGCCACCGGTATGATGCTTTTTATCACTCCATCGAAGGTCTGACCAGGTAGCGCATCCAGCTTAATTTGGATTTTTGTAGAACGATTCAGTTCTGGATATACGGACTGAGGTGCCTGAAAGTCGATGCGTAATCCCGTGGTTGCGATAAGTTCGACAACAGTCTCGCCCGGTTGGACCCATTCTCCTTGCTCGACTAATTTACGGCTGATCACGCCAGCAAATGGAGCGATGAGCTTATGCCGCCGAATCCGGGCCGCCAGTCTTTTCTGTACAGCCTTAAAACGTTTCAGGCCGGCGCTGTCAATGCGTACCTCCGCGGCAAGCGAGTCGATTTCATTGGCCGGCGCTGCATCTCTCTGCACAAGTGAATCGGCGACAGCGAGCCGGCGTTTGGAATCTTCGAGCTCCTGTGCAGCCTGCTCGGATTCAGCTTGAGCCGCCTCGAGCAGAAGCGATTCCAGCTCCGAATTGAGCTCAAGAATCTCCTCACCAGCTTGCACCTGGTCGCCAATATCAACTCTCATGGTCTCGACGATTCCACTGACTTCAGTCGAAATTTTAGCGACGCGAGGGGAGACCACCGTCCCTGTTAGAGGCACCTCTTTAATCAGACTGACCTTCTCGGCGGGGCGCACCACCACTACTGGACCGTCCTGTTGACCGAATGTGGGGGTTGTGAAAACTAGAGACGTGAACAGCAGTAATAGAACCAGGGCTTTGAAAACAGCGATTGGAAACGATTGAACGAGTTGCGATCTGAGGGTGTTCACGACGACACAAATGGGCTTTGCACCCGCAACTTTACCAAAGGTCATGAGGGCTATGAAATTAGACAATGATGGAATGATATCTATTTCCGACGCTGTTTACACCAATACTCAAACGTGATGACGAGGTGAATACTTCCATGGATGAAGGAAAATCCTTTATTAATGCCACAAGAGTCCGTTTAATTAACTTTCACCTGAACATAAAGAAGGCGACTATCGCGCAGCGCACCAATAAGAGGGAACAGGTGCTTGTAGACCATGCTCATGATAAATTGCATTGTTCTTTTTGGTGCGATCCAAACGATGGGGAATCACACATGACTATGGGATCAGTATTGGTCTGTCGAATAACGCTGTTAGTCATAGTGACAGTGGGTAGCGCGTTTCCTGCTTTATCGTTATCAGAACGTACGCCTAAGCACTTCGACTGGGTCGACACCAGCAGCCCACGCGCTACATTGAATAGCCTGTTGATCGGGACACAGCGTTACTACGATCTCATCCGTGACGAAGGCTACAGGCGCAAAGACTGGAAAGAGTTGTCCAACATCATTGGTCAGGCTGAAAGACTGTTCGACTTGCGCGACATACCGCCTGGACACAGCCACGACGTAGCGCATGAGACGGCAGCCCTCGTTCGTGAGGCACTCGCTCGTGTCCCCCTGCCGGCGTTGAACGAGGTCCCGGACGAGGACGAAATGGCGGCCCGCATGAAAGCGGGCAAATCAGTAATCTACCGGGTCCCGAACACGCCTTTCGAAATCGCCCGCACCGAAGCAGGACCTCATGTGGGTCGTTATCAGTTCACCAAGGATACGGTAGCTTATGCTCGTGATTTCTACGATGAGATTAGGATTTATCCCTACCAGCCAAAACAGATGAGCGTGAAGGGCTTGTATGAGGCGTACTTCCTCTCCCCAGGTCCGTGGATTCCCAAATCGTGGATTCAAGCCCTCCCCGACGTGGCGCAACACGAGTTCTTTGAACAGACGACCTGGCAGTGGATGTTTTTGGTTGCCACCGTCGCTTTTCTTATCGGTGCCATTTTTTTGCTCCATGTATTCATCATACGCATATCCCGCGATTGGGATCGCTTGTATCAGAACCTGCTCCTTCTTCTACGCCCACTCACTGCGATTGTACTCGTGCTATGGATTGAAGAGTTCTTGATACAACATGTTCGCATAACGGGTTTCGCGGCCCGTGCCGTCGATTTCAGCAGTCATCTCATCATCCTCTTTGCTAGCGTTGTCATCACTGTTGTAGTGGGCAATGTACTCGCGGAGTTAATCGTCAAGATCCGACGCTTCGAGGGTAAGCAGCTGGACCAGCAGCTCATTCGTTTGCTTGTACGCGTAATGTCGATTGTCATTGCCGTCGTGATTGTGATCGAGGAAATGCAGCAGGTAGGCTTCTCAATTGCGACCTTAGTGGCTGGGGCAAGCGTTACCGGACTGGCTCTTGCCCTAGCTGCCCAAGACGCACTTAAGAACATCTTTGGGGGTATCGAACTCGCTTTGGACAAGCCGTTTGAGGTTGGTCAACGGGTTA
Organism: Arenicellales bacterium; assembly: GCA_030066885.1. Lineage (GTDB taxonomy): Bacteria > Pseudomonadota > Gammaproteobacteria > Arenicellales > JAANXG01 > JAHEKE01. The sequence goes on from JASJAT010000176.1 coordinate 4,236, forward strand.
AAATGAAGAATTACGACGGCGAGATCCAAGAGATCGGCTTAAGGTCTACCAAAATTCGCACCTTGTCTGGCCACCAGGTGACCATTCCTAATGAGGACGTAGCTAAGCTGGACGTAGAGAACGTCGGCCGCCGCCCATACATCCGGCGCTACTGCAATATCGCGGTTCCGTACGACACACCACCCGACGAGATTAACCGTGCAGTGAATATCCTGCAGGAAATTCTTAGTGTGCCCAGCGGCAATAGGACAACCAGCCGGTCCACTGGAGAATCAACAGCTGCTGGAGAGAGCGACATCATGCCCGAGCCCCACCCAAATGTGGCCATTAACCAATCCGACTTCCCGCCGCGGGTTTATTTCAACGAGTTGAATCCGGACTCTTTAAATATCCTACTCATATACTGGTACCACCCACCCGATTATTGGGACTATCTGGAACACGCACACTGGATCAACCTCCAGATCGTGGAACGTTTCAACTCCGAAGGCATCGACTTCGCTTTCCCCAGTCAGACACTTTACCATGCCGGTGATGAGAAACGCCCACTCACTATTGGTCAGCAGTGGGTCTCCAATTCTGATGCGCGCTTACACGGCACTACACAGGAAAATGGTTCGACCTTTGACGTAAAGAGCACTCCAACTAATCTTCGCACGGATTTCCCAAGCTCCGATCCGGAGGTCTGAAGATCAGACCACCACCTCGATTGAGGGTGAGTTTTCAAACAACGGTGAAGAAGAAAGCAATTGATAGTGCAGAACAGTTTCTGTATTCGCGGAACACTCAACTTCGCTTACTCTCCCCCCTCAGATATTCGAACCGTAGTCTTGTAGGCAACTATGGACGGTGCGTTTTTAATCACACCCTCACATTCTGGAGTGAAAAACGCTCATAGTTTGTCGAGAAATAAACAATAAACAGCTTAAATCTGTGATCTTTGTGTTGTAGGATGCCTAGCCCGGAGTCGGCTCAAACAATCTCAGCTCCTCAGCAGCTCTGAATCTATGGTCCCGTTTCTCCGTACGGGCCGACCCTAAAACCTCTTGGCGATTACCAGCCCATAAACCTCTTCGTTGTCTTCGTCTTCAATAACATCGATATTCGCTTGCGGACTGATCGACCAGCCTTTACCCAATTCAAACTCATAACCGATTGTCCCCCGATAGGTAACCTCTCGCTCTTCGCCGGGATCTTTTCGACCGACACCGAGACCTAGGTAGAGAAACTCGGTAGGCCAGAAGTGAACAAAAGCAACTGCTAGTGTCGAATCCTTATCGCGCTCAGCTCGTTCTACCACTGCTCCCGCAGACCAGTACCGGTTGATCCGATACGAGTACTCGATACCGATGGTTTCGCGGTTGTGCTTTTCACCGTGTTCTTCTTCCCGGGTAATCCCTAAAAACAAACCTAGGTTATGCTTACCGTGATGCTCAAAAGAATGGTCAGCCCCTTCTTGCTCAGCTTCACTGGCAAAAATCTCGATAGAGATGAAGGCCAACAAAAACACACTCGTGATGATTCTTGATTTTCTTAAAAAGGTATTCATCGTAGTGTTCTCCCAGGTAAAAAAGGCTCGGATAGCAGAACCGTGAGCTACCCTATAAAACGAGTAACCCACGGCAAGTCCAAGACCGATTAAATCGTCACATATCCGCGCTTTTATAATCGTTTATTGAAGATTGTATTTCTTGTTGAATTCATCCACCAGCTGCTGCTGGGCCTCTTGGGTCTGTGGATTCCACATGCCCGCCTTCATTTCATCGCTCAATGGATCGGGTACGCCCTCCTTGAGCGGTGCCGGCGGCGGTGTCGGTCCCGGCACCGACCATGCCTCGTCCGGTGAGACAGAATTTCGCGTCTGGTTTGGGCAACAACCGGTGGCGGTACTCGACAAGTTGTTCCCGGACCTCCTGTTTTTGTTTGGCAAACAAGGTTGGCT
>JASJAT010000025.1 GCA_030066885.1 Arenicellales bacterium
AAGAGCAGTTGGCCGAACAGCAACGGCTGGCTGAGCAAGAACGGTTAAAACTGGAGCAGCAGGCTGAGCAGCAACGACTCGCCGAAGAAGCACGCTTGAGAGAGGAAAAGCTGATTGAGGAACAGCAACTGGCTGAAGAAGAGCGTTTAAGACAAGAACGATTGGCTGCGGAAAAAATTAAACAACAAGAAATAGCGGAACAAACACGGCGCAAAGAGGCTCAAGACGCCCGTATCTCTGGCCTATTAGCAACCGCGCAAGCCGCAGTGGGCAGCGGGGTTACCGACTCTTCGGTAGAAACCGCACTAGCAAGCTACAGAGAAGTATTGGCCCTCGATCCAAAAAATAAAGCAGCACAACAAGGGATCTCTGAAATCATCGAATACTATGTCGACCTCGCCAACAAGGCTCTGGGAAAGGACCAGTTTCGTGAAGTAGAAAACCTCCTACAGCTCATATCCGCTATCGATCCCCAAAGTACGACAGTAGATCTGCTACGCGACCAAATGGAGATTCGGCGCCAGGCTATAGTCCAGGCACAACTTCAGGCTCAGCGGGAGCAGGAGCTGGAAAAAACAGCACAGGCAGAACTACAAAAACAGAAAGAACTGGAACTCGAACAACGCTTACTTGAACAGGGAATTAGGGCCTACTATCGCGGTGATTATCAAACGTCTCTTGAAATCCTTACACCTTTGGCAGAACAAGGTAAAGAGCGTGCTCAATTTCGAGTGGGTGTAATGCATCTGCGCGGACGGGGCACGAAAAAGGACCCCTCCATGGGTACAGCCTGGATCAGGAGAGCTTTTCCAGCGGTGCAATCGGCGGCAACGTCCGGTGAAGCCTGGGCACAGGCTGATTTAGGATCCCTGTATCACAACGGTTTGTTAGTGGCACAAAATGACAAAGAGGCAGCGCGTTGGTACACGCTGGCCGCAGAACAGGGTTACCCCGGTGCTCAAACAAACCTGGGAACCATGTACGCTAATGGGGAAGGTGTCAGTCGTAGTCGGAGTGAAGCGATCAAGTGGTTAAAACGTGCTGCCGCCCAGGGAGATAAAATTGCGCAAAAGAACCTGGTTGCTCTGGGTGTTCAGTAGGCAACGCACGATAACAAAGGTAAGGTGATACAGTTGAATGACCCACCTTTGTTTTCAATGACGTGTCTATGGACCCATGCGTATTTGTGCGGGCACAAGCGGATATAGCTACAAGGAGTGGAAGGGCAAATTCTACCCAGAAAAATTGCCCGCCAGTCAGATGCTTGGTTTCTATGCGGAGTCTCTTCCCGCGGTAGAGATCAACAACACTTTCTATCGCATGCCGAAGAAAAATGTGCTGGAAAACTGGCGGCGGCAGGTTCCGGACAACTTTCGCTTTGCAGTCAAAGCATCGCAAAGAATTTCCCACAAAAAAAGACTGAAGGACGCAGAAGAAGAAACAAATTACCTGCTAGACACGCTCAAGGTCCTCGGCGGTTGTTTAGGCATAGTCCTGTTCCAAATGCCGCCCTACTTCAGAAAGGATGGTGAACGTCTAAAATATTTTCTGGGGACCCTACCGGCATCGCTGCCATGCGCATTTGAATTTCGCCACGAATCCTGGTTTGACCAAGACGTTTTTGACACCTTGCGCGAACACAACAAAACATTGTGCACAGCAGATGAAACCAATTCAAAGTTTCGTGACATTGTCCGAACGGCAGATGTTGGTTACTTAAGACTGCGTCGTGTGGAGTACAACGAATCCGATCTAACCCGATGGGCAAATGCCGTAGTCGAAGTGGGTTGGTCAGAGTGTTTTGTGTTTTTCAAACACGAAGACGAGTGCGGTGGGCCCGAACTCGCCCGCTCCTTTCTTGAGATCGCAAAAGACCTCACAATTGCTTAAAAGCAGTAGTACGAGATTTATAGTATTGGATAAACTATTACAGTGACTCCTTGGGACCTTTTGCGCACGTTGGGCTTCGGCTAAAATGAACCCATGCCGTCCGGCCGCTTAATACGGCCTTACGAGCTTATCCGCGGGTCAGGCGGGCTCAAACCCTCATAGGCCGCGTTAGGAAACTACCAAACGAGAAAATGAAGAGAGGAGAAAACCCATGCAAAAATCGTTGAAAACTACGCTCGTCGCTGCGGCAGTGGGGGCACTACTCGCCACAAGTGTCTCTGCAGAAGAAGAGAAAGTACTCAATGTCTATAACTGGTCCGATTATATCGCTGAGGACACAATCGCAAATTTTGAAAAAGAGACCGGGATCAAGGTCAATTATGACGTATTTGACTCAAATGAGGTCCTGGAAGCCAAGCTTCTTGCCGGTGGATCGGGTTATGACATCGTTGTGCCATCGGGTTCGTTTATGGAGCGACAGATCCAGGCGGGGATATTCCGTAAACTGGATAAAGACAAGCTTAAAAACTACGGCAACCTAGACAAGACAATCCTCGAGGGTGTCTCGTTACACGACCCGGGGAACGAACACGCGATCCCATATATGTGGGGCACCACCGGCTTCGGTTATAACGTCAAAAAGGTTGAGGAGATCATGCCCGGTGCACCCGTGGATAGCTGGGATCTAATGTTCAATCCCGACGTGGTAGCCAAGTTCAAAGATTGCGGCGTCACCTTTTTGGACGCCCCGACTGAGGCGTTATCGAATGTCCTAGGCTATCTCGGTCGAGACCCGAACAGCAACGAAAAAGAGGACCTGGCTGCATTCGAAGAGCACATGTTGAAGATTCGCCCCTACATTAAGTACTTCCATTCATCTCAAAACATTAACGATCTTGCCAATGGCGAAATCTGCGTAGCAATGGGTTGGAGCGGGGATATGCTGATTGCCCGTGACCGAGCTGACGAAGCGGAGCAAGGCGTGGAAATCGCGTACACAATTCCGAAGGAAGGTGCGGTTATATGGTTTGATATGATGGCAATCCCATCTGACGCGCCGCACCCTGAAAACGCTCATAAGTTCCTTGATTATATAATGGAGCCTCAGGTAGTAGCGGACATTTCAAACTATGTCTTCTACGCCAACGCCAACACCGCCGCGACGGAATATGTAGAAGGAGAAGTCAAGGAAGACCCGGGAATTTATCCGTCTGATGAGGTAAAGGCCAAGCTGTTTCCGGACCTGGCTGAGGATCCTAAATTTACCCGGCAGCTTACAAGATCGTGGACCCGGATTAAAACCGGACAGTAGTCAACAGCAAACCAGATCGGCTGACATGCCCGGTCGGCCATGATCGGGCGTGTCGTGGTTCTAGTGGAGACAAGACATGGCTGAGGCTCACGAGGTGGACAAAAGGCTGGATCCCTGGAACGATCCGCATGCGACGCCCTATATTCGTATCCAGAACGTTACTAAAAAATTCGGTGACTTTACCGCGGTCAACAACGTTTCACTGGATATTTATAAGAATGAGCTCTTTTGCCTGCTCGGGGGCTCCGGGTGTGGAAAGAGTACGTTGCTGCGGATGCTCGCCGGCTTCGAAACACCCACGGTCGGTACCATCTACATCGACGATGTAGATATGGGAAGCATCGCTCCCTACGACCGGCCGGTAAACATGATGTTTCAGTCCTATGCTTTGTTTCCGCATATGACCGTGGAAAACAATATAGCTTTCGGGCTTAAGCAAGACAAAGAACCCGCGGCGGAGATCACCAAGCGTGTGGCCGACATGCTCGAACTTGTGCAACTCACACCGTTCGCGAAACGCAAACCGCACCAACTTTCAGGGGGGCAACGCCAACGAGTCGCGCTCGCTCGGGCGCTGGTCAAAAAACCCAAAGTCCTGCTCCTCGACGAACCACTGGGAGCATTGGATAAGAAGCTTCGTGAGGAGACACAGTTTGAATTGGTCAACATCCAAGAGGAAACCGGAGTTACCTTCATCGTCGTCACTCACGATCAGAGCGAGGCGATGACTTTGTCGTCGCGCATCGGCGTCATGAACGAAGGCCAGATTGTCCAAACGGGGACACCGACTGAGATATACGAGTATCCGAATTCACGCTTTGTTGCGGATTTCATCGGCTCGGTGAATATCTTTGAAGGGCGGATTATAGAGGATGATCCCGACCACGTGCGGATCGAGTCGGATGAGGCTGGTTGCCCCTTGTATATAGACCACGGTGTTACCGCCTCCCCCGGCGCACGGGTTTGGGTAGCGGTTCGGCCCGAGAAGATTCAGCTTAGTCGAGACAAGCCGAATGGGGAGGACAACTGTACGATAGGCACGATTGAGGAAATCGCCTACATGGGAGACCTGTCTATCTACCGAGTGGAACTTGATACCGGGAAACGCGTGCGTGTAACGATGCCGAACTTGGTGCGCGGGACCAGTGATAGATATACCTGGGATGAACGGATTCACTTGAGCTGGCAGGCCTCCAACGCTGTGGTACTGATGACGTGAGTCGGAAAGCGTACATTACCCTCGGCGACCGAATCACTGCGGCAACTGATCTGGTGAGTCAATCATCGTGGTGGGGTCAAATCCAAACGTGGGTGGAGGTGTTGCTGACTCGTCTAGGACTCCGGGGACAGGGCCTGGTCGTTGCTATCCCCTATCTGTGGCTGCTGTTGTTTTTCTTGATCCCTTTCGCGTTCGTTCTGAAGATCTCGTTGGCTGAAGCAGTTATCGCACGTCCGCCCTATACCGCTTTGATCGAATGGACGGAAGACGCCTTTATCGACATCAAGCTGAACATAGCCAACTATCTGTTCCTGCTCCAAGACGATTTATATTGGAAGGCGTACCTCAACTCAGTCAAAGTCGCCTTGATCTCAACGGCGGTGTGCCTATTCATCGGGTATCCCATGGCCTACAGCATGGCGCGGGCAAATCCGGCTTGGCGAAATGTGTTGCTCATGTTGGTGATCCTTCCGTTCTGGACTTCGTTTCTACTGCGTGTATACGCCTGGATCGGCATTCTTAAGAATAACGGTGTTATCAATAATATACTTCTGGCGTTCGGTATCATCGATGAGCCCATCGTCATGATGCAGACCAACTTCGCGGTTTACGTGGGTATCGTTTACTCCTATCTGCCGTTCATGATCTTGCCGCTTTATGCGAATCTTGAACGCCTCGATAACACATTGCTCGAGGCTGCCGCTGATCTGGGTTGCCGACCGATCAAAGCTTTCTTTTCTATCACGTTGCCTTTATCAATTCCTGGAATCATTGCGGGATCGTTACTGGTATTCATACCGGCGGTGGGCGAATTCGTAATTCCAGCGCTGCTCGGCGGTCCCGACACTTTGATGATTGGCCGGGTTCTGTGGGACGAGTTCTTTGCCAACCGCGACTGGCCGGTAGCGTCGGCTGTAGCGATCGCCATTTTGCTGCTGCTCATTATTCCTATCATGGTGTTCCAGCGCTTCCAGGCTAAGGAAGCCGAGGCGGGTACTGCATGAACAAAAATCGTTCCATGTTTCTTATTTCCGGCCTCGCTTTCGGGTTTGCGTTCCTTTACATCCCAATCTTGTCCCTTATCATCTTTTCTTTCAATGAGTCGAAGCTCGTTACCGTGTGGGCCGGGTTCTCGACCAAATGGTATGGAGAACTGCTTAGAAATGAGCAGATCCTGGACGCTGCCTGGCTGAGCATTCGCATCGCGGTAATCAATGCTTGCTTCGCGGTAGCCTTAGGTACGCTGGCGGGATTTGCACTTGCACGGCTAGGGCGTTTTCGTGGGCGCACCCTGTTGACCGGAATGGTCACAGCGCCATTGGTGATGCCTGAAGTGATAACGGGGCTTAGTTTACTGCTGTTGTTTGTTGCCATGCAGGACCTTATCGGGTGGCCAGCGGGACGAGGGGTAACAACCATCACCATAGCCCATATCACTTTTTCCATGGCCTATGTTGCGATCATCATTCAATCGCGTTTGTCCAGCGTAGACGAATCCGTCGAGGAAGCGGCACTCGACCTTGGTGCACGGCCGGCCAAGGTATTCTTCCTGATTACGCTACCGATCATTGCCCCCGCACTCATATCCGGTTGGCTTCTCTCCTTCACCATGTCGCTCGATGACCTGGTGATCGCGAGTTTCGTATCCGGACCAGGCTCCAGCACATTACCAATGGTCGTCTTCTCCAAGGTGAGATTGGGCGTGAGCCCGGAGATTAATGCCTTGGCCACGATTATCGTGTTGCTGGTGGCAGTCGGCATCACCATCGCCGGCATAACCTTAAATCGCCAGGAAAAAAGAAGACAGCGCGACATGCAGATGGCCGTCGCGGCCAATGAATAGCACCCATATCCTATCGCGAAAGTAATATGTCCTATTGCCAAGGCTCAAAGCACACCTGAGAAGCGACGCCGCTCCACGATAACCGGCACGAGGCGCGCCTCCTATATTCGGCCTTCGTAAGACACTCCCCTCAAGTATGAAGCCTCTTGTAGGCGTTTAAGTGCCTGACAGCCCCCTGCTTGTCTCCGGTCTGTTCATACAAGCGGGCGAGATTGTAGTGAGCATCTGGAAAACTATCGTCCAATGATAAAACTCGTTCGTATGCAGTTATGGCCTGATCTGTTGCATCCCGGCCTTCTTGCACAACACCCAAATTAAACCACGCCGTAGCATGCTGCGGATTAATCTCTAAAGCTTTGTTGAAAAGACTGAGTGCTTCTTCGGTTTCACCCGATATATGTAGTAGCCTGCCTAGATTGACGCAGGCATCCGTATGTGCGGGATCTTGCTCGATTGCTTTTCGATAGACGGTCTTTGCCTCTTTATAGTCGCCTATCATTTCCAAGTCGATTCCAAGGTCATACCAGTCATCCGCTGAGGTGTTTATTTGCAAATGGGCATCGCGGGCGGCTGCTTTTACCATGGGCGCAACTTCACGGGTAAGCGACGACATTGGGAAATCGATTTGAATTTGGCCTGACTCAGGATCCCACAGGGAATCTTGTTCTCTCACGAGTACGTCGTGTCCGACGACGACCACTCGCACCGAGCTCAAGGATTTCCCTGCCGGTAACCTCGCTTTCAAGGTGCGCAGTGTACGGGCAATAGCATGTGTCCCGGCGTTTGCCTCACGCAACTGTTTCGCCATTCGGAGCAGTACGATATCTTGAAAGCTGTATCTATACCGGTGGTATTTTACATGCCCTATCGCCGCGTTCAGCAAACCCGTTTTCACAAAAGCACGAACCTGCTCAGGCCTTAGGCCCAGTAGGTCAGCGACTTCATTGGTAGAGTACCCGGTCATCGGGTATTGAAGTTTGGCACAAACCCTATCTTTTTTCGATTAAGACGGTAGTACCTATGTTCTTAGGAAACTTACCGTGCAGCGGTTTTCTTTTTTGTGGTCGCTCTTTTACCTGCTCGCTTAGCGGGTTTTGGTTTTACTTCCCCTTTCTTACCCGCCGCGATGCTGGCCTTTAACGCCTCCATCATATCTATAATTTTATTCTCCGGTGCTTCGGTGGGGGTTATCGTTATATCTTCCCCATCCACTTTACGCTGGATCATTTCGATCATTTTCTCCCTGACCTCATCCCTATACTGTTCCGGCTTAAACGAATCCGATGTAGCCTGGTCGATCAATTGTACAGCAAGCTGTAATTCCTGCTTTTTAACCTCGGCTTCATCGACTGGAACCTGATCAAAGGATCGAATCTCGTCCGAATACTTGAGTTGTTCCATAGACAAACCATTTTTTATTGGCCTTACCAGAACAAGATATTGCTTGCCGCGTGCCGCATACTTTGCAATCGCAACCCGACCGGTCTGCTCAAGAGCCTGAGACAACAGATGATAAGCTCTGGCCGCACCCTTGTCTGGCGAAAGATAGTAGACTTTATCCAGATAAACCCGGTCGACGTGATCTGCTTGAACAAATTCAACAATGTCTATGGTGTAGGTGGCCGCGGCTTCGATAGCCTTGAGTTCTTCAGGATTGAACAGCACATATTGGTCCCTGGCAAACTCATAACCCTTAACAATCTCTTCCTTGGGAACAACTTCCCCTGTCTTAGCGGAAACCAGCTGCTGCTTCAATCGAGACCCGTCGCGGCGGTCTATCTGGTTGAAGCGGATTGCTGCCGATGATTCTGCTGCCGAGAAAAGTTTTACCGGAATCGATACCAAGCCGAACGAGATGTTAGCTGTCGAAAGCGCCCTCATAACAATATGCTCTAAGTCATTGATTATTATTGTAAGAATGATATAACCCCCAGGCTATGCCGGCAAGTAAAGACCAAAACTCTTTATCAAAATATCGCGCTAAACGCAGCTCCGAAACAACCCCGGAACCGTTCGGCGGAACCCCCACATCTGGTGCCCAACGGTTTGTCGTACAACATCATGCTGCGCGGCGAGTGCATTTCGATTTTCGGCTTGAGTGGGACGGTGTGCTGAAATCGTGGGCAGTACCAAAAGGGCCTTCACCGAATCCTCAGGACAAGCGGCTCGCCATACGTACCGAGGATCATCCCATCGATTACGTCGATTTTGAAGGCCGTATCCCCGACGGTAACTATGGAGCGGGTGCCGTCATCGTGTGGGATCGAGGCATATGGCTGCCGCTCAATGATATCGATGAAGGATTTGACTCGGGTAAGCTTTTGTTCGAGTTAAGGGGTTACAAGTTACGCGGAAAGTGGACCTTAGTCAAAACTAAACGGGACGAAAAGGACTGGTTACTCATTAAGGAGCGAGATGCTTATACGGCAGACACGGGGTTTGAGAGCTTACCAGCGGACTCCGTCTTTTCTGGGCTGACCGTAGAACAACTCAAAGCTCAAAAAAACATAAGTAACAACATCAGGACGAAACTTAAAAAGCTCGGCGCTACACAGGGCCAGATCAGGTCACGACGTATTAAGCCAATGTTGGCCCAGCAGTCTAAACCCTTCTCTGCTCCAGGTTGGTGGTTCGAAATAAAGTACGATGGGTACCGATTGCTCGCGGAGAAAAACAACCAAAAAGTAATTTTATACTCAAGAAACGGACACGACCTTACTCACAGCTTCCCCGAAATCGAACAGAGCATCGGCAGGCTACCTTATGACAAGTTCATCATGGATGGGGAGGCTATCGTTCACGATGACCGCGGCCTACCAAGCTTCAGCCTACTGCAAAAACGGGGCCGTCTCACTAAAACCCGCGACATTCAACGGGCGACGCTGTTATTACCAGCCACTTTTTACGCTTTCGACTTGCTTTTCTTTGCCACCTTCGATGTACGATCACTCCCGCTAACAGATCGCAAAGGACTCCTGAAGCAACTCCTACCCACTGTTGGTGCTCTACGCTATTCCGACCATATTGAGGAAGACGGAGAATTGATGTTTAGTCAGATAAAGGACATGAATGTCGAGGGGATAGTCGCAAAACTCAGTACTTCAGCCTATACCTCGGGGCGCTCTGGCAACTGGCTCAAGATATCGGTAGAGAAAAGTGATGACTTTGTTGTCACTGGATACACCCAAAAATCAAAAACCAGCTTTGGCGCTCTGCTCCTGGCACAATATATCGATGGTGAACTGACCTACACCGGAAGAGTTGGATCAGGATTCAGTAACGCTTCGCTGCAGACCATTAAGGAAAAGCTCGACGCACTGAAAGAGGCGAAACCGCCGGCAAATAGTCCCCAGGACAAGAATCTCTGTTGGGTAAAACCTGTCTACGTCGCGACTGTCAAGTTCAAACAAATTACTCCGGATGGCCTGTTGCGTGCCCCGGTTTTCGTGGGATTGCGCCAGGATAAGACACCGTTGGAATGCCAACGGGATTACTTAGGGCACGAACTACCGGAACAGAGCACAATAGACGACACCAAGCATGAAAAAACCACTCACTTTACTAATTTAACGAAAGTTTTCTGGCCAGAGGAAGGATACAGCAAAGGGGACCTAATCGGTTACTATCGCTCCGTCTCCACGTGGATGTTACCTTACTTGAAGGACCGACCTGTCGTGTTGACCCGCTACCCCGATGGAATAGAAGGTAAATCTTTTTATCAAAAAGATGCACCGGGTTTCGCTCCCGACTGGATTCGAAAAGAAAAGCTGTGGAGTGGGCATGCCGAGCGGGAAATCTCCTATTTTGTGATAGACGATTTGGAGTCTCTGCTTTACGTCATCAACATGGGCACTATCCCGATACATATGTGGTCTAGTCGTACTCGAACATTGGAGCGGCCGGACTGGTGCATACTGGACCTGGACCCAAAACAGGCAAAGTTTGAAGCCGTGGTTAAAATAGCCAAAGCTATTCACACGCTTTGCCGCTCTATCGAACTACCTCATTATATAAAAACCAGCGGATCAACAGGGCTGCACATACTCATTCCACTCGGGGCCGCCTACACCTACGAACAATCACGGATCTTAGGCGAAGTACTCGCTCGAATCGTTGTGCAGCAACTACCGGAGATAGCGACCATCGTCAGATCACCATCGAACCGAGGCGACAAAGTGTACGTTGATTACCTGCAAAATCGCCACGGCCAGACCATCGTGGCACCGTTTAGTGTGAGGCCTTTGCCCGGCGCACCGGTATCGACACCGCTCAACTGGAAAGAACTTAGCAACCGCAATAACAATCAAAAGTTTACTCTCAAGAATACCAAGAGGAGAATGGGCCGGCTTAAGTCGGATCCAATGGCGAAGGTCATTGATTCGAGTATAGAGCTCGAAACTACCCTCGATCGTCTGCAGGCTTCCATGCTTGACAGTTACTAGTTACTAGCTACTAGTCACTGGCTACTATTCAGTATACTTAAGTCCAGTCGTGTGAAAGTCCTCTAAGAATATGCAGCCGTCACGGCCCATCGGTATTTCTAAAAGTCAGCGTTATAAAGAGACCAAGAGAGCAACTCTGGTCGGGGCAGTGGTAGATCTGAGCCTGGGCGTGACCAAAATTGTAGTTGGTAAACTTGCTTATTCTCAATCTCTAATCGCCGACGGAGTACATTCACTTTCTGATTTAGCAACCGATGCGTTGGTGGTGTGGGCAGCAAAGGAAGCCCATCGTGAACCTGACGCGGACCATCCCTATGGACATCAGCGCATCGAAACGGTAGCAACAATCTCACTTGGATTGCTGTTGGCTGTTGTCGCGGTGGCCATAGGATTTAATGCAATCAGCGGGGTCATCGAGCAAGTACCTTTACACACCCCTACTTTCTGGGCCTTGGTGGTAGCCGCGTTGTCGGTCTTGAGCAAGGAGGCGATCTACCAGTACACCATGCGGGTAGCTGATCGTATCCAGTCCGATCTACTGCGCAGTAACGCTTGGCACAGCCGCTCTGATGCCTTGTCCTCCATTGTGGTCATCATCGGTGTGGGCGGCAGCATGTTGGGGTTGGTTTACCTGGATGCTATCGCCGCAGTAATTGTTGCCGTGATGATAGTCTACGTCGCACTAAAAATGATCTGGCAGGGCGTTACCGAACTGATCGATACCGGCATCGACGCAGACCAACTATCTGCTATTCGGGATACGGCTTTGCAGACGGAGGGCGTTACTGATATTCACGATTTGAGGACTCGACGAATGGGTTCTGACATTTATTTAGATGGCCATGTCTTGGTTGAGCCCAGGTTGAGCGTGTCTGAAGGGCACCGGATTGGCGACGCTGTGTACAACGACCTCAAAAAAAACTTCGAAAATCTTGCAGATGTCACCATCCATATCGACGCGGAAGACGATGAGAAATATCAACAATCTTCCCACTTACCCCTTCGGTCCGAACTGACTTCACGATTGAAAAAATACTGGCAAGATATACCTGAGTCGAAAAATATCAGTAGGATTGTATTGCACTATCTGAGCGGTCAGCTGCAGATTGAGGTGTGGATTCCAATGGATCAGCTCGAAACACTCGACGACGGTGACCGAATTAAACGCGCCTTAAGGGAAGCTTGCAATCACGATCAACAGATTGAAACTGTTGAGGTCTTGTTTCAGTAGACTAAACCGATCTCGTGATGCCGCCATCAACCCTAATATTCTGACCAGTGATATATGCTGCTGCATCTGAAATCAAGAATGCTGCAGTGGCGGCTATCTCCTCTGCTTTACCATAACGTTGCATAGGAATGCGTTTTCTGAACTCTTCCTTTTCTGGCAAAGAGTCGATGAAACCAGGCAATAGATTGTTCATTCGAATATTGCTCGCAGCGTAGCGGTCCGAATATAGCTTGGTGAAAGCGGCCAAACTCGAGCGAAATGCACCAGAAGTTGGAAAGAAAGACTCTGGTTCGAAAGTGGCATAGGTAGATATATTGACTATGGCACCGCCCCCTGTTTTCTCCATAAAAGGAGTTACTAGACGACACGTTCTGACCACATTCAGGAAATATACTTCCATTCCATGGTGCCATTCCTCGTCAGTCAATGACAACAAATCGCCCTTTGGGCCATGGCCGGCGCTATTAACTACCGCGTCGATTCGCCCGAAAGCGTCCACTACCCTATCCACTAGTTGTCCGAGGTCCTTTGGCACCAGGTTTGAACCAGTCACGCCGACTCCACCCAATTCTTGGGCCAAAGCCTCGCCACGACCGGACGACGATAGAATCCCTATCTTGTAAGACTGCTTAGCAAGCTCTCGTGCTATAGCGGCACCCATACCACTACCGGCCGCTGTTATGATGGCGACTTTATTTTCATTCATTTTTATAACTCAATTGATATTGGGGACAGTATGCTTTTTAACTCTATATTGAAGACACCTCCTGGGTGTGCGCAGACCGAATTACGGCGAGGACATGTTAAAAAGTATACTGTCCCCGGTTTAAAGGTTCCTACACCCGGTTTAAAGGTTGGCCCCTGAGGCACTGAATGCATCGCTCCAGGCCTTCCACTGAAAGCGGGAACATGCGCCCTTCCAATAGCTCATTGATCAATTGCAGCGATAAAGTGTAAGGCCAATGGGATTGCGGTACAGGATTGAGCCAGGCCACTGTGGGGAAGACGGATAGCAGTCTCTTCATCCAGACTTCACCCGGCTCATCATTCCAATACTCCACACTGCCTCCTGGGACCGTGATTTCGTATGGGCTCATGGTTGCATCACCCACGATGATCACTTTGTAATCCCTGCCATATGTACGCAACACTTCCAACAAAGAAAGTTTGTCGGTGTGGCGACGAGTGTTGTCCCGCCAAACGTGGTCATAAAAAAAGTTGTGAAAGTAAAAGTACTCGAGATGCTTAAACTCGGACCGCGCCGCAGAAAACAATTCTTCACAACTTTGCACGTAGGGATACATAGAACCACCGACGTCGAAGAACAGCAAAACTTTGACGGCGTTGTGACGTTCGGGCACCAGTTTGATATCCAAGAAACCTGCGTTACGTGCTGTACAACGAATGGTATCGTCCAGATCCAATTCCTCTTCTGCGCCTTCCCGTGCGAACTTCCTCAGTTTACGCAGCGCTATTTGAAGGTTTCGCGTCCCCAGCTGAACCTCGTCGTCCAGGTTTTTAAAGTCCCGGCGATCCCAAACCTTGACCGCACGCTGATTGCGAGACTCATCCTGGCCAATACGAACTCCTTCGGGGTTGAATCCATATGCGCCGAAAGGTGAGGTACCGGCGGTGCCGATCCATTTCTTGCCTCCTTGATGTCGTTTCTCCTGTTCTTGCAGCCGTTGCTTCAGCGTTTCCATGATCTTTTCCCATCCTCCCAGCGCATCAATTTCTTGTTTCTCCTTCTCGCTGAGCAGTAACTCCGCCTGTTTTCTAAGCCATTCTTCCGGCAGTTCCCCGACAATTTGTTCGAACAGTTCTTCCGCTCCCTTAAAGTGAGCCGCAAACACTATGTCAAATCGATCGAAGTGTCGCTCATCCTTGACGAGAGTAGCCCGGGCCAGGTAGTAAAATTCCTCCGCACTAAAACCGGCTATTCGTTTTTGCAGTGCTTCTAGTAACGCCAAGAACTCGGTTATGGAAACGGGAATACGTGCGCGGCGAAGCTTGGTAAAGAATTCAACGAGCATTGCGGCGATTCAAAAAGACCAGGCGTTCAAACAAGTGTACGTCTTGTTCATTTTTGAGTAGTGCGCCGTGCAGAGGGGGAATGGCTGCTCTGGGTTCATCCGAACGCAACGCTTCTGCAGGAATGTCTTCAGCAACCAGCAGTTTTATCCAATCGAGCAACTCCGACGTTGACGGTTTCTTCTTCAATCCTGGGACCTCTCTCAAGTCGAAGAACACCTCCAATGAGTCTCGAATCAAGTCTCTCTTTAGCTTCGGAAAATGCACATCTATTATCGACTCCATAGTCTCTTTGTCTGGAAACTGGATGTAGTGAAAGAAACATCGTCTTAAAAAGGCATCGGGTAATTCTTTTTCATTGTTACTAGTAATCACGACGATGGGACGGTTCCTCGCAACAATTTGCTCACTCGTCTCGTACACAAAGAACTGCATCCGATCCAGTTCCAACAATAAGTCATTGGGAAATTCAATGTCGGCTTTGTCGATCTCATCTATCAGCAACACCGGCTGTACTTCGTGCTGAAAAGCCTGCCATAGTTTGCCTTTCTTTATGTAATTTCCAATATCGTGAACTCGCTCATCACCGAGTTGGGAGTCACGTAAACGCGCCACCGCGTCGTATTCATACAGTCCTTGTTGCGCCTTGGTCGTGGATTTAATGTGCCACTCGATTAACGGCCGGTTAAGTGCTTGGGCGATTTCTCCGGCAAGCTGTGTCTTGCCCGTTCCCGGCTCTCCCTTTACCAACAACGGTCTTTCTAGGACGATGGCAGCGTTCACCGCCATCATCAAATCATCTGTAGCAACGTAACGTTCCGTACCTTCGAACCTAGACAATGTTCCTCACCATAAAATTTACCGCGGATATTTGTATACTATCCCAGCCTCGAAATGCACTCTACCTCATATGGCGATAGTTAAATTAATAATTCTCTTTTACAGCATGGTTATGCTTATTGGCTGTGCGCTGATCACACCCGGTCCAGGTATCGGTAAACCGGTAAATTGGTCTGACCTAAAAGGATGGCAAAACGATAAACACGCTGAAACCTGGACATCACTACTAAGGAGCTGCGAGAAGCTCCAGGAGCTACCGGAATGGAAAGCGTTGTGCCAAGTCGCTGACTCTTACGATAACCCGACTGATCAACAGGCAAAAATGTTCTACGAAGAGTGGTTTATACCTTACCCGGTCTACGCCATAGGTGGAACGCGAAAAGGCTTAATTACAGGGTACTATGAGCCACTACTGTTTGGCAGTCTGGAAGAGACCGAACGTTTCAGATTCGCAGTCTATCAACGCCCCCAAGACTTGCTGACCATCGACTTATCGGATGTATACCCTGAACTCAAGGGTAAGCGGGTTAGAGGAAGGTTGGACGGTACAACCGTAGTTTCTTATTACAATCGCGCGACACTGGATAGTAATCCAGAGCTGTTAAACGGGAATGAGCTTGTGTGGGTGGACGATCCCGTTGCACTGTTTTTTTTACACGTTCAAGGATCAGGCAGAGTGCAGCTACCCGACGGTACAATACTGGGAATCGGTTATGCCGATCAGAATGGCCATCCTTACAAGTCTATAGGCCGTGAGCTAATCGACATGGGGGAGCTGGATCAGGAGGACGTAAACTTGTTCAGTATTCGCCAGTGGCTACGGGACAATCCGGGTCAAGTTAAGACTCTGTTCGAGCGCAATCCGAGTTATGTCTTCTTCACAACCCGGACAGCGCCGGAAGAAGGGCCCTACGGCTCCCTCAACGTACCCTTGGTGGCAGAGCGTGCCATCGCCGTGGACCGCAGTGTGATTCCACTGGGGTTGCCAGTCTGGCTCGAAACCACTGTGCCCGGCAGCAAAGAACCCTACCGTCGCCTGGTCTTAGCCCAAGACACCGGTGGTGCGATAAAAGGACATGTACGGGCAGATTTGTTTTGGGGGCAGGGACCACAAGCCGAACGCATGGCGGGCTTGATGAAAGAAGAAGGTCGGCTTTTTGTGCTAAAACCGAAAGCGCAGTAAATTGCGGTAGCGAGTAGCTAGTTTCTAGCAGCTAGCAATACAACCATTACCAGTGCCCATCACTAGTCACTAACCACGGTCTCACCGGCAGCACGCTTCGACTGAAGATGCCGGCCGACTTAAGCGGCGTTTCGTTTACGTACTTTTTCCACGACTGATCGGGCGGCATGGGTGTTGGTGAACATTTCAAGGTCGTCCAGCTCCCCCTCCGTTACCGGTGTCAGCGCTGAATCGCTATAGTTTTCGCTGTTCGGATCCCGTTCCACCCCGCGTGCTAACCGCATGTGCCGATGGTGTATCTTTAGCGCCTTGCCGGCTTTGTATATGAATTCCCAGGCATACTTGGGATAAAACACAAAAACATTTTCCCGCGGTAGCGTGGGCCGCCTGTCACGGCGGTATTTTCGCCTAAAAAATCCCGACTCCATCGGGTGGACACTCTCGGCCAAATGGCTGGCGTAAAATCCAAAGGTAATGTTGGCCATCCTCTTGACTGATATGCCAGACACTTTCGCTCTATACAGCAGAGTCTTGATATGCTCAGGTGAAAAATAGACGTCCCACGCTTCTCTGTAGGCATCCCGCCATTCCTGCATGGACATCTTAGGATGCTCCGCCGTGGCATGGATCAAATCATAGTTGTTCATGTCCGGATCCATCCATACCCCCTGGTCGTACAAGCGTTTATGGTCTTCCGACCCCGGTAAAGGAGTCAACAAGAAAAACTCCAGTATATCCACCGGTAGTTCCCGTTTGATGATTTCAACATCGCGTAAAATAGTTTCTTTCGTATCACCCTGAAATCCTAATATGTATCCGGCGTAAGTTACGACTCCCTTTGCGCGCCAAGCTTGAAACATAGTTCGATATTCGGTGATTCGGTTTTGCTTCTTTCTCGCCGCGGCCAGCGTCTCAGGATTGATATTCTCTAACCCAACGAAGACCTTGTGCACGCCTGCCCTCACCGCTTTGTCAATAAAGTTAGGCAATTTGTGACACATGGTATCAACCTGCAAAATCAACTTAAGCGGTATATTTTCCTTTTCCCTGAGCTCAATCAAACGATCCAGGACTCCTTCCCAGTCTTGATTGCGGGCGAAATTATCGTCAGTCACGAAGTAGTGTGTGACGCCCTGCTTATAATTTGCGCGTACGATACGCTCTATCGCTTCCGGATTTCTGCGTCGAGATTTTCGGCCCTGCACGTTTATGATTGTGCAGAAACTGCAAAGGAATGGGCACCCTCGTCCTGCATCGAAGGTTGTTTCTTTCGCGACATTCCGGTTAATCCGATGAGCAGGGAGATACGGAATAGGTGTATGCTCGATATCCGGAAGGTCGTGCATAAAGTTGTAGATAGGTTGCAATCTACCTTGGTATGCGTCTTTGAGCACCTGATCGATTCTGCCTTCCGCCTCGCCCGCAAAGAGAGAAATACCCATATCAATTGCTTGTTGCAGGTCGGGTTGGATACCCGGCAGCATGGCGATACAACCGCTTACGTGAAAACCGCCAATACAAACCTGTATGCCTTGTGCCCTAAACTGGCGAGCCAGATCCATCGCCCGCGGGTACTGGTTAGACTGAACACCGACAAGTCCAACTAACCCGCTGACACCCGGACGCTTGAGTTGTCTCGCAATCTTTCGTGGTTTAATGCGAGTATTGGTTTCATCATAGGGGCTGATCTTGATTTCCACTTCCGCACCGAGAACTTCACGGTCGGCGCTGTCTAAAATAAGACCGTATACGGACGCTAGCGAGTTGGACGGAATGATGGATTTGATCCATTGAATCACGTAGCCGTCGTCATCATAGTGCGACGGCTTTATGAGCACGACGTGAAAAAGACGTTTTGTTGTCATTGTCCGAGGCCCCTTGGTGTTATCGCTTGACGTTGCCGGAAATAACAATCAATAGTTATATTCCATATATAGAATACCTCTAATAATAACAAATAGATAGGATCGAACGTGGTCGAATTGAAAGCAGTATGGCGGACACCAGAGATAGAGGAATACTCCAATCTTTATCTCGTGCACCCCGTCAGTCACCTTCTCGCAAACTTATTCGCTCGATGGGGTTGGAGTCCACATTCAGTTTCGGGATTGGGGATGCTGAGCGCGTTTATCGCGGCTGGCTGCTACTACCAATATCAGATTACAGTGATGCCATTTCTAGGTTTGCTGTTTATGGTGGGTTGGCACGTTTTTGACGGAGCCGATGGCCAGCTGGCCCGGTTGACCGGCCAGACCTCCGAAATCGGAAAACTGGTTGACGGTCTGTGCGACCACATTGGATTCGGCATGGTATACATTGCGCTCGCTCTGTCCCAGCAGGAGATTTATGGATATTGGGTTTGGTTACTTGCAGTAGTTGCGGGGATCAGCCATGTCGTACAAGCAAGTGCTTTGGAGTTTCACCGGGATAGCTACGACTGTTGGGTGCATCAGCGATTCAGCAAATGCGTGCCCTGTTTGGATGATTTCAAGCGGAAAACGCAATCTTCCAAAGGAGTGTTGCGACCGCTTAACACTTTTCACTCTTGGTACCTCCAGCTTCAATATCGATTTGCTGGTGCGGATCACAGCTTACTGTCAAACGAGCAACGACTACGCGCTCAACCTCAAAGAGGCAAATTGGGGGAAAACTACAAGCTGATCGCACTGGACTCCGTCAGGCAGTGGACATTACTGAGTGCAAACAAACGAACCGTCGCAGTTACTCTTTTCTGTATAGTGAAATTCCCGATACTTTTTTTCCTATACGAAATCGTCATATTGAACATCGTGCTTTGGTGGTTGAGACACAAGCAACATTCTGTCAATAGCGAATTAAGGCGTTCAATGGATAGAACAACGGGTTAACCGTTGTCTTAAGTAGTGCTGAGTCTGGCCATAGACGGCCCTTTTCAGTAATTGGTCATTGTCTCACCCCGACGAGGCGGTGCGCTGACTTGACCAGAGGCCCACCATAGTTCCCGTAACACCTGCCAAATAGAGGGCATGAGCGTTGCCCCGTATACGGTATCGCCAGCCAGCTTACTCACCATACGTCGATGCGCCTTGCCTAGATTATGGTATGGAATTGCGGGAAACAAGTGATGCAGTGCGTGATATCTCAACCCAACCGGAGCAACCAAAGTTGTCAACAACGACCCAGATGTAATATTGACTGAATCCAGTAGTTGTTCTTCGAAACTCATCGATGCCCCATCATTTGCATACCGATGTGCAGCAAGGGTACGTATGGCATTGAGCATTAAAATACAGACACTGACGCAATATAGTTGAAGTAGAAAACCAGTTGGCAATAGCCCCAAATACAGAAAAGCGATCACTGCCCAAATATAGGCTGTACACAGTGACTCCTGAATAATCCAGGACCCAGGGATTTTTTCAGGAACTGTCCGTTCGTAGGTTGGGGAGATCGACAATGAAGACATTCGGCGCCAAACCAACATGCGCGATTTTTTCGTAATCCAAGACAATGGTCCAAGGATTCCAAATCGCACGAAAATTAGCGGTGGTAGTACAAAATGGGATAGCAAATACAATATTATCCTTGCCCGGGGTGGTCTACCGAAAGGTAGATATTCACCGTCACCGTTGGTTCCGTAGTTACTACGGAAGTGATGCTCCTGGTGCACACCATCGTATAAGAATGAAGGAACAAGGAGAGGTATACCACAAAGTGCATCCCAAACGATCCGAAAAAACTTAAGGTACTCGCGCCGAAGGTGTACCAATTCATGGGTAAACAAAACCGCCCGGTAAAGCGCTAAAACTGACAGGATCGATAAGGCCACCCACACAATCGGTGATACAGCGAACAGCGCCATGATAAACGCCACCCAGCCGATTAGGGCGCTGAGAGTAAAATCCAGCCAATACAAGACCGGTACCGGTTCGAACAAATCTCGGACTAGTCTGTGCCGCTCATGGTGGGGAACACTACTCATGTTTCGTTGTCACCTAGTCTGCCAGGCAGCCTGATCGTTGCGTTTAACTCATTGATTTATAGTTGAAATCAATCTCATCGTTTGACTCCGCAGCGGATGCAGTGGGTCTTAGCCCAGACTCCTGCCGTGGAGTGTTTCAAACAAGGCGATGGGAGCAACCACTACAAGTCAAGTATGGTTCGAGGTAAACCGAGGTCGAGATTCATCTTTTTGGAGTGGTTTGCCGTGCTGACTGAAGCCTATCTTTCAATTTATCAATTTTTGAGCACGCTTGTGCTTGTCGGGCTCAGCGATGCGAATTTTGACACGTTTACCCGTGCGTACACCCTCATTCAAATCCACTCTCAGCTCATCAGCCGCAAAAGTTATGTCCTCTTGGCCGTCGAGACAACTCGTCACCTGGGCATTCTTCAACAGCATGATGTCATCTCCCTCGAACGTGACACGCTCTGCGACACCATGTGCGTTCACAGTACTCTGCTCCGCACCCAGTATCCCGCTGGGTCTGTTAGCAATGGAAAAAGTCGCCGGCCCGGAAACCGCCACGGCTTTGTCTACATCATACGTCAATATGGAAGTTTCTACCGAGTCACCTTTGGGTGTTTCCAACCTAACCACACCCCTGGCTTCGACTTCGTTTTGTACCTTGTTAAAAAGTAGTTCGTCTGCGTAGACACGATGTCCACCACGGATGAGCTGAGTGTACCCTTTAAGCAAGACCATCCTACGTTCTGGAAATTCGATTGTATCAGCCTTGATCCTTACCTTTTCTTGTGCGCTACTTGATGTCTGCTCTGGATCGACTTTAGGGTGTGCACTACAACCATCCTCGGCGGCGCCGGGGCGCACAAGGCTCAGCAATAAAACTACAGCGACTAAAGATTTCAACCCCATGATTAGCCATGTGGGACAATACATTAGTAACGCAAAAGCGGAACCAATGTTGACCCCTCTTATGCTTTTAACTAAGAGAATTATTTTCTAGTGAGCGAACCCCAAAAAAAGAGGTTTCTTCAGTACCCTAAAGTCGCCCACCATTATAGAGTACTGACCACATTTACCCCAAACCCATATACTTGGGCTACCGCGCAGATTTCAGATGGTTTTTGTGATCGACTGTCAAAACCTATATATGAGTGCTTGCCCTATAAATTCAAGACCAGACCCAAAGGCGAGTCTTTCCCGCACGTTTTTGTCACCTGTCATTCCCCCATGTTGCTAGTGGGAATCCGGCAGGATCGTAGCGTTGCTTCAAATGGATTCCGGCTCTACGCCCGCTGAGCGGGACTTCGGCCGGAATGACAGTGAGCAAGTCTGTCACTCGCACATGACTTTAGCGGGAATCCAGTTGCATCACGGCGAGGGCGCCGCTCCTACATAAAAGTGGCGAATATCTTGTCTCTAGCAGCCAGTGAAAACAACTAATGTACCGCCACAGATACTAGGAGCTATGTACTCGATACTGCCCCGGATCTTCAATGCTCTGGCCACGCCAGCGGTCAAATGCACTCATCTGATGCACGCACGACAAGGTGCAGTGGGGAGCACACCCCTTCTGGGTATCAAATTCCCTGACTATGTCGTCGCGGGTATAGGCATCGAGCGGAATACCAGGATATCCACGTTGTTGAGAACACCAGTGGACGTTACCATCTTCGCAAATGTACAGATAGCGTGCACCCGCCCGGCATTTCCAATTGTTGGACCTACCATGCATTAGATTCTTTTGGAACAACCTGTAGTTCATTCTATGGGTAATCGAATGGGAAAGCTCCGTGATGCGTCTATACACGTCAAACTGCTTCGCACTCAAAGGTTTCAGCGTCCCCGAATGATCATGCAGAACTCCGACCGAATGAAAGAAACCAAGCTCTTTTGCCGTTTGTGCAACAACATAAGCGTCTTCGGTACGTTCATCGCTGACACCCAGCACAGAATTCACACTGACTTTGAATTTTGCATGTTTAGACAACAACACCAACTTGCTTTTAACTGCTCGCAGGCTCTTCTGAGAAACGTCATCCGGCTCCAGGTTATCAATACTGATCTGCATCTCCTGTAGCCCACAGTCGTTCAGTTGCTCAATCCGTTTTCGATTCAGGCGGTAACCATTCGTAATCATGGTTGCTATCATGCCGTTGTCGCGAATTGTCTGGATGACTTCTCCGAGGTGAGGATTCATCAACGGTTCCCCACCCGTGCAAGTTACGGCTGCAGTATTCAGTTTGGCGAGTGCGGCTACACGTTGCTGTAAAAACCGAAACGATACCGGTGCTGAAAAATCGTCGTATTCGTTGCAGTAACCACAAGAGAGGTTACAACGGCGAGTAACCACCATCTGGGCAAGCAGAGGATTATAGCGGGAGGACAACGCCCGCCATAAAAAGTGGCTAACCTGCAGTCTGTTGTTGTGGATAGTTTGGGACAAGCCTAAAGGCAAAAACTCATGAGCCCTTACAATTGTCACAAAGCAACCCGCCAAGCTGGCGAGTACGCCACCTATGCCGTAAGTCTTGATACGCGCGATCATTCCAGATGTCCCTGATAGATCGATGCGTACAATTACCCAAGATGCTACTGCGTTCTTGGTCTACACAGCACATGATCATATCTCCGTTCCACATAATCCACGCCCGCCAAAAAGGAATAGGGCATATCTGGACCAAATCCATCGGTCTCGCCCCGAGAGCGGTCACGTCGATATCGTTACTTGCACGATTGTCCAGTTTTCTGGCAACAAACCCAACACCGAGATTTTTCCAGTAGTCTTTCTCGTTCTTCAGGTTGTCTTCAACAGGCTTCGTCAAGACCGTCCAAATACTGATCTTAGGCTTCTTTTTAACCTCAACTTTGTCTCGCAGCTCCACCAACTTGCGAATGTTTCCCATGACTTTTTCAAATTTAAGTGGCGGCATCATCTCTTCGTATACGTCCGGGATAATAGAGTGGAAGCTTATGTTGAGCTCATCGAGTCCGGAGTGCAAAAGACGATATGCCCTCTCCTCCGTCAAGAGTCCCGCGTTCGTAATAATCCGGACTAAAGGGAATTTGCGTTTATTTTTCTTTCTGGTTATGTATTCAATCTTCTCTTCGATCTTTCTATCCACCAACGGGTCATTTAGAAGAAAAGGATTAATTTTCATCAGCAATGGAAAAGTCAGCGCTTCGTCGATAATTTGCTCAAAGAGTTCATTATTCATGACGCCTTTTAATTTGTTCTTTTCCCGACCCACACCGCAGAATTCACAGTGTGCATTACATCCGCTGCGCGTTTGGATATCGATTGAATACGGATAACGTGGTGTGAAGTGTGTGTAGTATTGCCATTTAAGATATTCAACGAAAGGAACGGTCGAAGCGGAAGGCGAATTCGGCATGACAACCTTACTCACCTGATACTTAACCTTGTACTTCAGCTTGGCCCAGTCCAGTGGCCTACCGGATAGAATTTGCTCGGTACGCATTATTCAAGCAGGTAATAGTTTTCTTGCAAACACCACAACATTTCTAAGGGCATAAATTACTACGGTGAGTACGGCCCAAAATATAACCACGTAAAACGACGCCAAGAAGTTACCGGACAAGTAACCGAGAAGCAAAACGAAAACAAAAATATTTCTGCGACCTGCAAATAATCGCACTAAGCGGTCGAACGCCGTATGATCGTGTATTTGATGCCCAGTTTGTAACAAGTAGACTCCCGATAGCGCCCTAGCGGTTAACATGATACCGATCAGAACAAATCCATAAATAAACAGAGACCAATTGCCAGTGGATTGATAAAGGCCCCAGCCAATCGCAACGTACCAAGAAAATTCAAACGTCACATCCAGGGTGTGATCGAGCCGATCGCCAAACGGACTAGACAGCAATTTTACTCTAGCCAACTTCCCGTCAACACCATCCAGAATCCCGGCTACGATGGCGATTAACAATGCGGGCAGATAGGCCTGTGTCGAGAACCAATAAGTACCTATAAAAGCCAAAACAGCCGAAAGAATAGTAATTTGATTAGGGGTTATGGCAGTTTTAGCAGCAAGCTTGGTAAGGAAGTTCTCCGGTATCGGGTGAAGGTATCGCGCAGGAAAGTCCAATACACCTTTTTGCACACTGTCCATAACTTTCGATGCCGCCTTGTTTAGGTCCGGTTCCTGATCGAGCACCTGCCAATAGGGTGAAAAGCTTCTGCGCATGCCAGGGACGTATTCGGCGATGCTGTCAATGCTCAGATCTGACAGATGCGGGAGCGATTCGAGCTGAATACTCAAATCCTGATCGACCCGTAGCAATTCCACGCCTTCTGTGTTTAAACGCGCAAGACCAAGCGCCTGCCCCGACGATGCGGTCATTCTTGCAGGTGCACCGTGCTCAACCAACTTATCCATTAAGCGCTCATCAAAAACGAGGTTTGCCTGTACAACGACCACTTGGGAAGACCAGGTGAGCGCAGCCTCATCTATAGATTTGGCATTGACGTAACACACACCCATATATTCCATGTTCAATTCTTTAACTTGGGACTTCAGTGTAGGCACGATATCCCGGCTTTTGCCAGTATCCAATACGGCACAGCATCGAAATCCACTACGAGCCAGTTGGAAGAGGATTCTTTGTGTCGATG
Organism: Arenicellales bacterium; assembly: GCA_030066885.1. Lineage (GTDB taxonomy): Bacteria > Pseudomonadota > Gammaproteobacteria > Arenicellales > JAANXG01 > JAHEKE01. The sequence continues at coordinate 24,574 of JASJAT010000025.1, forward strand.
ACCGGCCTAAGAATTTACTCAGTGGCAGCGGTATCCGGCCAAGTTCCGCGGACTGTGTATCAAGATAAACCAGCGCATCTATTTCCTTGGCTACCGGTTTCGTCAACCAAAGTTTATTTTCGATGGGAGAATAATGTTCAGTATCCATTTCAAAGGTCGTGAGCAATTGCCGATACTCACTAACAGTACTTATATTAACGTGACAGCGAAACCAGGGTGCATGCGAGTCTTTTTGTGAGAGCCAAAATAATGGCCACTACACGAGTACTAGAAAACGATATCCATTGGTGATTGGCGCGTGCCAAGTAACCACAACGCCCTTCCACCGCGGACAAAAATAGTAACAATACCCCACCACACACATACCCATAAGGCGGCTTCCAGCCCGATAAAAGGCCCGCATAGCAACAATAACCATATATAGATGTTGCGGCGGCCGGAAATTTTCCTGACTGAAAGCTCAAACGGCGTATAGTTATCTATGGTTCGGTTATGCGTACGTCCCAACATGAACCAAAACACTACACCTATCAACATATCGGTAAAACTCAAGATAATCAGTCCAATTCCAGCCTCAAACGCAGGGCTGTTTGGATTCGCGTGTCCCAATACCCAGCCCAAACTCAACCACCATGAATATTCAAATACCATGTCAAATGCATGCTCAAGCTTTCCGATTTTGGACGTCATTATTTTTACCCGAGCGAGCTTGCCGTCGACGCCATCCATGATCCCGACCAGCGCAGCACCAATCAGCGCTGGCCATATAAATCCAGACAATATTCCCCAAGTAACGAGCCAGGCTGTGATATTGGTGATTAACGTCAGCTGATTTGGTGTGATAGATGTCTCACACAATCGGGATACAATGTGATTTTCAATAGGTGCGTGTAAGACTTGAGCTGGCAGATCGAGAGAACCTTTTTGCGCACTGTCGATAATCCATTGCTGTACCAAGTCTAAATCAGCTTCTTCTTTTATCCTTATCCACTTGCTAGGGCGATGACGTCGAATGCTATGGTGATAACTCGGTATGGCCTCGCCATCGAGCTGACTTATCGACTTGTCGGATGATAGGGAGTGAAAAATATCCCGCCACTGATAAGTACCTTTTCTTAACAGTGAGATTAAAGTTTCACCGTAAACTCGAGCACAACCCACCGACACATAGTGGCCGTGAGACTCCGCATCCGGCATACTTTCGTGATCCACTAAAAACGCTGGTCTGGATTCCTTTACTAAATGCTCGATCAACCGTTTTTCGATGAAATAATCGCCCGCTACGATCAATAGATCTTCTTGTTCGTCTAAGCCCAGTTTGGCTTTGCTTTCTTCAACGATCTCTACGGGGTACCCCAGAGCACCTATTCTTTCGGCAACATCAGGCTCGAAGTTCCACTCGCTTGGCACTACGACAGTGATCGCGCGGGCACCGCACTGCCTCAGGTTGCGTACGTGCCGTTCGAGCAAAGAAACTCCACACAGCCGCTCTAACGCAATCATTCGAGCAGGTTGCGGTTCGTTGAAAAACTCGTTGACTAAAATTACGCCCTTCACTGTAGTTTTTGTATGGAACGTAGGACTGAGGCCCAGGCACAGCAAGGGGTGGAGATTACACATAGCTTCACAACGGCGCAACCGCAGGCGTTAGCTTTCTGCGCCATTACATCAGTTTGATACGCCAGAATCGGGTTAAATCCGTTAAAACAACTGAATTACCGCACCTTGGGGTTGAATCCAGGGCGCTCGCAATATCGTTATGGTCATAGCGAGGAAAAGAAAACCCGAAGTTGAAACTGAATCTATGCGACAACGGATTGGTGTAGGTTAAAACTCCGTTAAGAGTAGAGTTAAGCTCCAGCCGTTTGTTTCTTGTTTCGGTTTTCCGCCAGCTGCAACAAAGCAGGGAACACCGTTAGCGAACTAACCATACAACACCCTAGCCCCAGGCAAGCTACTAATCCTAAAGATTGCAGACCCTGATTTGATGCAGCCAGTGTTCCAGCAAAGCCCAACATAGTCGTTAAGGTTGTCAAAAACGCTGCCCCTCCGGTTGTCCGGACAACGTGCAGCACCCGCCCGCCTTCTTCCCTGTAGCGATGAAAAATATGAATGCCATTATCTATCCCAATACCGAGCACCGTAGGCAAGACCACCATATTAAAAATGTTCAACTTTATCCCCAGCACAACCATCAAACCCAACATCCATACCATACCGACTACTACGGGGACCATAACAGTCAACGTGTGTTTGAAATTGCGAAAAGCGATCACTAACACGATAAACACCGTAGCAAGCACGACAATCACCGCGCGCCCTGCATCACTTCTCATGAGATTGAGCATGTCCACAAAAATCATCGCCTCAGTGGCTGGAAAAAACACCTTGTCATTGGCTTCGACCTTGCGGATGTCATCGACAAACGCTTGTGCGTTAACGAGTTGAGACATCCCTTTCTTGTTATAAACGTAGACTAAGTACCCACCCGATCCCGGGATACCGGTGAAAGCGCGCTGAACTGCTACGGGCAATTCTTTTGGAGTCAACATGGAGACACCAAAATGCGTGAGCGCTTCTTCGATATCTCCAATTCGTGGATCATCTTTGTCGCTGAAGTCCTCTAACAATCTCTTTGCTTCTAACAATCTCGCTTGAATACTCTCGATGGCTTCCAAGCGCTCATACTGGTCTTCGGTCCTCGGGACCACGCTATATATCGATCTTATCTTTGAAATGGTTGCATCTTCTTCAGTTCGACTTGATTTTATTCTCTCCAGCTCATCGACCAAGGGCGATACATCCTCGAGATTCTCAACGAAAATCACTGCTTGATCCGTATTCAACGGAAAAACTTGCTTGATTTTGTCGTTGATCTTTGAGATCTCAGGCATTTTGGTCTTTAGGTTGCCAAAGTTGTCTTCAAACTTGATATTCGGTGCCACCACAGTTGCTATGACAGTTAATATCGTTCCAACTATCATAATCACAAGCGCCCCTGGAAAAGCACGCTGCTTGGTTTCGCTGTGCGCGTGGCTGACCCGCGAAAGCCGGTACACCTTTATCTTTTCAGCAAAGACCATAAGTGCCGGAAAAAATAGATACATAGACACAAGTGAAAGGGCTATACCGCTACCTGCGATGAAGCCAAATTCATAGAAAGCTTTGAAATTAGTCAACATCAGGGAATAAAAACCGGCAATCGTCGTAATACCGGCTAGAAGCGAGGCGTAACCGGTTTTGGAGTATATCGTTCTCAGCGCCCGTTTAATGTCACCTCCGTTTCTTCGGACCTCGTCATATCGAGCCAAATTGTGTATCCCAAAATCGATTCCCAACCCAAACAAAATCAGTACCAGGAATACGGTCATCATATTCAGGCTACCCAACGTCATTTGGGTCAACGCGAACGTAAGCAAGAAACCTACGGCAAGTGGAAGGCCGATATAGAAAATCGCCATCAATCGACGGTAAAAAAACACGATGACCAAGAAAATCGCTGACACGGACCACAAACCACTGCCGGTGACGTCACTGATGATGGAATCGAAGCTGGCGACACGATTAGTTACCCGACCGCCCAACAAAACAGACATGTCAGGGTGGTAGTTCTTGACGTCGAGTTTTTCAACCAACCCTTCCAGGTCCCGAATGATCTTTCTTGCGTAGTTAACGTTGGTGGTACCTCCTTTCGGAAAAACCACTAGAATTGTCAAATCACCTGCTTCGTTACGAAAAACTTTGGTCTTTTCGCTTTCTGCCTGACTACCGGCGTATTTCTCTTGTATGTCGTCGAATTCGAGTGGCGGTTGTTCCTCGGCTGCACCCCTTATTTTTATTTCAACGGGGGTTTCATCGACGCTGAATCTGAGGTTTTTCTTTTCGTAGTCGATGCGATCGGCTAAGCGGCGGTCGATTTCCCTTAAATCATCCTGTTCAACGTAGATCAGTCGATTGCGTTCGAAAATAGCAGTATCTTCTTCATACTCAGCACTACTGGCCCAATCCGCCTTTAACACTTCCTCGCGAAGATCATCTAGAAATCGCATAGTCGCTTCCGGATCCGGTGATTCCACCAAGACCATGGCGTTACTGTAACCCCCTGTTTTCTTTATTACTTTCTGAAGGTTATCTACACTCGGTACCCCGTCCGGCATCAGTGATGTGATATTCGCGTTCAGCTTTAAACCTTTGGCGATATCAAAACTCATGACGCCGAGCACTATGGCCAACAGCAGCAATGGAATATAAGCGTGCATAATGAACGCCACCCACCGATCCACTAAGGGAAAACTCGTGGTATGGGCGGACATGCCTAAATGATTGTCGACTTTGCTATGCATCGTACTGGCCGCTAACGCCGATCACTGTCTTTACGAGTATCTCTCTTTTCATGGCGTAACACGGTGTGATCCAACAAGGCTTCGCCTTGTAAACGTAGGTCGCGCGAGTCAGTTTTGTAGTTCAAGTCATAACTCGCTAAATACCGATACTGAATCGGAGTGTTGAGTAGCTTCACTATGGCCCGAACGAAAGGTTTAAGTGAATCCACCGGATCTATACGTGTAAGAAATCTTTCGACCACAATGGTTCCCTGCAAACTATAATCTGCTTCGTTAAGATTAATACTGAATTTGCTAGGGATGCCTCTTTTATCGGCATCAGCCGTCTCCAGTTTAGACTCTATCTCCAGCTCAAACCCTTGTGCTTGATGGATCACTTGTCCATTCTCAAACAAAGCAAGATTGGCTTGCCTACCCCCCTTATCATCACGCGATAGATAAACTATTGGGTTGATTTCAGAATCACCAAACGCCGCTATACGCGTAGAATACTTGATCAGGTTGTGTAACCCGGCGCTATTAACATAGCGCGCAGCGAATCCACGGCCGTCGTTCAATACCTGCCATGGTACATCTTCCGATTGCCCGTCTATAAATAAGCGGTAACGGGCGCCGGCCTGTGCGAAAGGAGCATAAAAACTCAGGTATTGATAGTTCTTACCGATCTCCAGGGTTCGGCCAAGTGACAAAGCGTCTGCCCCTGCTTTGAAGTCAATTTCCATCTCCCCATTTTTCTGGCGCACTACAACCCGGTATTCTGGATACCTACCGCTCAGCTCATTGTTCGCGATTTTAAGGTCTAGATGATCTTCGGAGAAGTCCCACTCCCGATTTGAGCGGCTTTGCTTGAGAATAGTCTTGTCTTCATCAGGTCTGACTATTAATCCAAACACACCCGCGTGATGGCTGCCAAAGCCTATGTTAAGCACCGAAATCTGTACGACTAGCAGAGATCCATCTTTGAAATAGAATAATTGATCCCAACCTTCACTATACCACTCATTGCGAAGCAAACTCGGCTGAAAGTCAATCTTTGGCGAATCATCGGCATAAGACGTAAAAACAAAAATGCTCAGCAAGGCAAGTAGAGCGTATCCTCTACCCCTAATCCATGACGACAAAAACAAGGAAGAAATGACTTACTAATACTTAGGAGATGAGGCCCAACTCTCGGCCAACCTTGGTGAATATCTCCAATACCCGATCTAAATGGTCGCGCGTATGCGTCGCCATACAACTGGTGCGTAACAGTGCCTTACCTTTTGGCACTCCCGGGAATAATACCGGGCTGGCGAATACTCCAGCGTCAAACAATAACCGCCACATCCGGAGAACTCTGTCTTCATCACCTACTACCACAGGAACCACCGGAGTTTCGCTTACCCCCGTGTCAAAACCCAAACTCTGATAACCCTCCCGTAAATAATTAGCATTGTTCCAGAGTCGCTGCCGTCGTTCCGGTTCTTGTTCAATAATCCGTAACGCCATAGTCGCCGCGGCCACAGGAGCAGGAGGTAAGCTGGCAGAGAACATGAGTGACCGGGCATGGTGCCTTAAAAAGTGAATCACTTCTTCGGTAGACGCTATGCAACCTCCAATGGTTGCGAGAGATTTGCTATAGGTCACCATAATCAGGTCAATATCATCGACCATATTAAAGTGCTCACCGGTACCGCAGCCATTCTTACCAAGTACACCAATGCTGTGGGCATCATCGACCATCAAACCGGCACCGTAACGTTGGCAGAGAGCGACTACCCCAGGAAGATCGACGATATCACCTTCCATGCTGAAAACACCATCGACGACAACTAGAGCACCACGACCTTCAATGCCTTGTAGAATCTTCTCCAGATTCGCCATGTCGTTGTGTTGGTACTTTTTTATCTGGCCGTAGGAGAGCCGGCAGCCGTCATAGATGCTGGCATGATTCATACGATCGATGACTATAAAATCGTCTTTACCGACCAACGCAGAGATGGCGCCCAGGTTGGCCTGAAATCCAGTTGGGAAAACGGCGGCCGCTTCTTTGCCCAGAAACCTGGCCAATTGCGCTTCCATTTCTTCATGCACGGCGAGAGTTCCGTTAAGGAATCGGGATCCTGCACAGCCTGTGCCAAATTGCCGAACCGCGTCGATGGCGGCCTCCTTAACTTTGGGATGACTGGTGAGCCCTAAGTAGTCGTTAGAGCTCATCATGATCATTGGACGTCCTTCACAGATTACATCTGGTTCCTGAGCAGAGTCGATTCGATGAAAATAGGGATAGACCCCAGCGGCCATAGCTTCCTTGGCGCGTGTATATTTTCTACACTTTTCGAAAAGAACCGAACGATGAACCGGATGCTGACTGACTGCCTCTAAGTTCTGATTGGCGAATTCCTGTTTTGCTAATAACCGGTCTGTCATAACCATTGTTCTTGTTTATACCAGCGGACCACATCGTGCAATCCACTTCGTAAATTTATCTCCGGCGCAAAGTTGAGTTCACGTTTCGCCCTGCTGACATCGCAGCCCCAATTACGCGCCAACATTTCGGCAACCCTTGCCCTGTTTAACTTAACAAATTTTCCGGTGACGCGACCATACACCTGACCAAGCGTTCCAAGCAATATCAATAACCAGGCCGGAATCATCAGGCGCTTCGCATTTACGCCTATTGCTTCTTCTAACATGCTTTCAACCTCACGCCAGGAGTAAGGTTCTGAGTCCGCTAGGAAATATACCGATCCTGAAGCCACTTTGCTATCCGCAGCTGCCATTATCCCGCGCACAATGTCGGAAACATGGCACAAACTGGCTTCTCGTTCCCATCGGCCACCGAATTCTACCAGGAAACCGCGCCGAACTAGTCGAAAATAGGTTAAAAATCCCTTGTCACGAGGTCCATATACGGCGCAAGGCCGTAATATCACGACTGGAAACTGCTCTTTATAGCCCAGGACGACGCGCTCGGCCTCCAGTTTACTGGCACCGTAGGGGGTAACCGGGCGGGGGTGATCGAGTTCGGACCTTAAGTTTTCGATGGGACTAGGGCCGGCCGCCGCTTGGCTGGAGACCTGCACAAAACGGCGCAATCCTGGGCAGTTGTCTTTACAGGCTTCGAGCAAGTTTTGTGTACCTTGAACATTGTGTCGAAAGAAGTCCGATTCCCGAGTTGCCCACAGTGTACCCGCGAGGTGATAGACCGTATCGATGTCTCTAACCGCCCCCCTAAGGGAACTGGCTACTGTGCAATCCCCTTCCACAAGCTCGACGTCTTTACCCTCCAGCCAGCGTAAATTGTTACGTGATCTGACCAGGCACCTAACCCTGACGCCTTGCACGAGTAAGGCCTCAACCAAATGGCTGCCAATAAACCCCGTTCCGCCAGTAACCAACGCGTGCGTTATGGCCAACCTGCTATCCTATGGACTCGTTGGGTGTGAGCTTACTCGACCAGGAGGTTGCATTGATAATCACCCGATATAAGGAAGTTGAAGCGTACCGTACTAAAGACGCTTCGGAAATACGTGAACCTGCGAGAGAGCAATCATATTCGTTGCTTGCTGTACTACGTCACCTCGCACCGATTGTCGAGTAAGACAATCCTATAGCTCGTCATCTAGTGAACATACTAGGTGAGAATTTGAGCTAATTCGTCACCAACGAGATCGGCGCG
>JASJAT010000177.1 GCA_030066885.1 Arenicellales bacterium
CGCAATCGCATTTTTTCCTTTAGAAAGACAAAAGCGGCGAGGGCAGAGAAAATGGCCGCTGTAAAACTCAGGGCGGTAGCCTCTGCGGTCGGTACTTTGGCCAGACCATAAAACCAGGTCAACATGGCGATGACACCCGTTATGCCTCTCACGACCATCAATCTGGGGTGCTTGGTGTGTAACCCGGGCAGCCCGATTCGAAAAACAAGCGGTAAAACAGCCAACAGCCCGAACAAATTACGATAGAAGGCGATAACAAAGGGATGCAACTCCCCGCCCAAATATCGAACCATCCCGTGCATGCTTGCCAGAACGATAGTTGCTGAAAGCATGAAGACTAAGCCTTTGGCCGTGTCGGGCATATCCTTAGTCATACTGATTATTCTTGTTATCCCCTATCGTCAGTCGCTAGTAACTAGTGGTTTGTATCTAGTAGTGAGTAAAAAGGCCAGCATGATGCCGTAACTTGGTACTAGTGACTCTGAAGAGTCATTATCATAGAGCGAGAGTCCAGTTGTATCGCGGCGAGGGTACTGCTCCCGCTTGAATCGGCGCGGGCCGGAATGGCGAGTGTCCTGAATTCTCACAAACACCAGGATGGTGATCGCGGTGGCTTCTGTACAATGTGATTAGATCATAAAACCCTTGGGAATGGCGCCCTTTGGTGAAACAAAAACCAAGAGTCGAAGCTATGTTTGATATAGTGCCGGAATGACACCGCTTCGAGTCCACTCAACCTGTCCCCACGATTGCCCGAGTACCTGTGCCCTGGAAGTCGAGCGCATCGATCAAAAGACAATAGGTCGAGTCTATGGCGCGAAGGATAATCCCTATACAGCCGGTGTGATCTGCGCCAAGGTTTCGCGATACGCAGAGCGCGTACATCACCCGCATCGCCTCGTTCAACCACTCAAGCGGACTGGTGAAAAGGGCGTCGGGATATCTGCTTTTAACCCAATCACTTGGGACGAAGCCTTGGATCACGTTGCCGAACAATTGACGAAAACTGTGCAACGCGATGGCAGCGAAGCAGTGTGGCCTTACTTCTACGCCGGGACCATGGGTTTGGTGCAAAGAGACAGCATCGAACGGTTACGTCACGTCATGAAATATTCCCGGCAGCATTCGACGTTCTGCACACCACTCGCCGATGCTGGGTGGAGAGCTGGAACGGGGGAGAAACGAGGCGTTGACGCTCGGGAGATGCAGGACAGCGACCTGATTGTCATGTGGGGGGGCAACCCGGTGAATACACAGGTTAATGTCATGCACCATATTGCCCAGGCGAAGCGTGAGCGTAACGCCAAACTGGTTGTCGTTGACCCATATCGCACCGGTACTGCAGAAAAGGCTTCCATGCATTTGATGGTGCGTCCAGGTACAGATGGAGCATTGGCCTGCGCCGTCATGCACGTGCTGTTCAAAGAGGGCTACGCTGATCGGGAATATATGGACGCGTATACAGACGTGCCCGACGAGCTGGAACTGCATGTGCAATCGAAAACTCCTGCTTGGGCGTCCGGCATTACCGGACTTTGCGAGCAGGAGATTCTTGACTTTGCACGCTTGTACGGGAGCACCAAGCGGTCTTTCATTCGACTCGGTTATGGACTATCGCGGTCGCGTAACGGTGCGGTGAATGTCCATGCCGTGAGTTGCCTGGCGGCAATTACCGGAGCTTGGCAGTACCGAGGTGGTGGCGCCTTATACAGTAACGCCGGGATGTATAAAATCGATCAAACGCTCATCATGGGGTTGGATGTCGTCGATCGAAACATACGCGTGCTCGATCAATCGAGAATCGGTCCGATCCTGTGCGGCAACGGTGATGACTTAAAAGGGGGTCCTCCCGTTAACGCGTTGTTTATCCAAAACACAAACCCGGTAGTCGTCGCGCCACAGTCCCTGGACGTTACACAGGGATTCGAGCGGCGGGATTTGTTCATTTGTGTGCATGAACAATTCATGACGGAAACCGCTGCCATGGCGGATATCGTTTTACCAGCTACGACTTTCCTCGAGCACGAGGACATGTATCAGGGTGGCGGACATACTTATTTGCAAGTGACCAAGAAAGTCATCGAACCATTGGGTGAAACGCGGACCAATCACTGGGTGTTGTGCCAGCTGGCAAGACGGCTCGGAGCACATCACCCTGGATTCGAGATGAACGAATGGGAGCTCATTGAAGACGCCTTGCGGCGCACGGGGCTTCCGGACGCTGGAACGATTTACCGTAATCACTGGCATGATTGTTCTTTGGACTTTAAAGCTATGCACTATCTTGGCGGTTTTGCAACACCGGATGGACGGTTTCATTTCAGGCCGGATTGGGCCAGGTTAGGACAGGACTACAAAAAGATACCATCGCTACCCGATCATCTGGACGTAATCGACAAGTCCAGTGAAGAGTATCCGTATAGATTGGTTACCGCTCCGGCACGTCAATTCCTCAATACCAGTTTTACCGAAACCTCGTCGTCGAAGAAAAGGGAGCGCCAGCCCACGGTGTTGATTCACCCCCAAGACTGTCATGAACTTGGTTTGAGCGAAGACGACCGTGTGCAATTGGGAAACAGTCGCGGTGCTGTGATCGTGTCCGTCAAGTGTTTTGACGGTGTACAACCTGGTGTCGTCATTGCAGAGAGCATCTGGCCCAATAGCGCGTTTGAAGGAGGGATCGGTATTAACGCGTTAACCAGCGCGGAACCCGGCGCTCCCAACGGCGGCGCTGTGTATCACGACACGGCGATATGGATAAAAAAAGTAGCGGGTAACGAATTACCTCAGTTAAAAGATTAAAGTTTAAAGAACTCGTTTACCAATGGGTTGCTTTAGTGCACGATATTCACTTTCTTCTTTCAATTTGTACTTCTAACTAAGTTCTTGGCGTGCTTTGCGCCTTTGCGAGAGGACTATATCTTAATAGGCAAAGCACATGCTTCATCGTTAGAATGAGATACTAGATCGCGGCGGGGCGCCGCTCCTACAAGGTTTTCGGCACCACGTAGCTAGCCTCTCCCAATTGAGGGAGAGGCTAAGCGTAGAGTCAGGATCGAGTTAAATGTTGTTTGAAAAAAACGCCGGTACGCTGCCAAGACAGTGCGGCATCTTCGGCGTCATAGCGGGCGCTTGTTGGATTGGCGAAGCCATGATCCGCTTCATACCAATACACTGACAGTGTATCCGCTTTACCTGCCTTTTTCATCTCACTTTGAAAGCCGTTGACCATTTCTTGATCGATCCACCCGTCTCGGGTCGCAAAATGACCTAAGACAGGACCATGCAAGGCTTTCAATTGATCCGCACGTAACGCGACATTGCCGTAGTAGATCACGGTGGCATCAACGGGGGCTGCAATGGAAGCCTGTAGTGACCAGCCGCCACCGAAGCACCACCCTATTGTCCCAACCTTACCGCTTGAACGTTCGTGCCCGCGCAACCAGTTGTTCCAGATGACTAGATTTTCGGTAGCTTCGTCTGGGTCTACGGCACCCATCAATGCACGAGCGTGGTCCGGCTCTGTGGCGACTTCCCCTCTATAAAAGTCAACAGCCAGTGCAAGGAATCCCATGTTTGCCAGCTCCAAGGCAACAGCTTTTATCTGGTCATTCAAACCCCACCATTCGTGGATCAGGATGATTGCGGGTGCCTTTTCGGCTTCGGGTAGAGCCAGTGCCGCGGAGATGGGTTCACCGTATTCGTTTTCTACAGTCACCACACTCAGCTTGCTCGCTGCGGCCCGGGACAATTCAGGAACAGCCAATACTGCTGCTAAAGGAAGACAAGTCACGCCCTTTATAAACAGGCGCCTTTGTTCCGGATCGACAACAATGGGCGGTAAATCTGGCCGCTTACCGCATCCGTTTAGATCACACACACTAGTTGCAGGCTATATATTTATAGGGTCGTCGCAGCTTGCGCTGCTGAGCTTAAACAAACGCTGTTTGTCTAAGATTTGAATGTTTCGCCGATCGATCTTTAATACGCAGTCTTTTTCTAATTTGGCGAAAGTCCGGCTCACGGTTTCTAATGTTAGCCCAAGGAAGTTCGCGATATCTTGGCGGGTCATGCTCAATATCAGATTGACCGATGAAAAACCTCGACGTTTAAGTCTTTGCGCGAGGTTCAGTATGAACGACGCCAGACGCTCTTGTGCACTGTTGTCCCTAAGCACCATTAACATCTCTTGATCTTCTGAGATGCGACAGCCCATGACTTTGTATAGCTGATGATTGAGACTGGGCAGTACTTTCACTAACTCGTGCAACCGGCCCATCGGAAGTTCGCACGCGGTTGCTCTTTCCAGGGCTATGGCTGAGGCCTGGTATTCACCGCTACCGAGCCCGGCCAACCCGATAATTTCACCCGGTAGATGAAAACCAAGAATGCTTTCAGTACCATCTTTATGTAGGTGTTGAGTCTTGAAGGAACCTGAGCGAATCGCAAATAGGGATTTATACTGATCTGCTTGCCGGAACAGATACTCTCCACGTTGGAGGGGATTATGCCGCTCGACAAGATCGTCCAGTTTAGCTACATCTACGTTATCGAGTTCTTGTGGTAAGCAAAGCTGGCGTAAACTACAACGCTGACACGAAGCCTTTACGGATGTTATATCGACTACTGTCTCGGGCATTCTGTGTTCCTTTGGCAGTGGCATAAATAACCCTTCTCTACGTTGTCGTAGACATTTTTATGTTATCTGGCTGTTGGGACAAGCCCCTGTTCATCTGCATTACAGATGTACAATAAGTCAAGAATATCGATTTTTTACTCTTTTCGCCATCTGTCTGTTGAGGTATATCGTCGCGAGAAATAGCGTTTTGGGCGTATTCTGAGGACCGATTTGGTGATCTGCGCCGGTAAACCGGCGTGTAGCATTGGGGGCGCGAGCAGGACGGGCGATTCACATGTTGAATATCCCGTTGCGAGGCTTGCTGAAATGAAACACTTAACAGAGAATACTTCCAGATTATTGAGCGGGATAGAACGCGATGAACTGCTACGACAACGTCTTGGAATTAATCGGAAGGACACCCTTAGTCAAGCTAAACAAAGTAGTGGATTCCACGATGGCGACCGTTTGCGCCAAGTTGGAAAACCTTAATCCAGCGGGCTCGGTGAAGGACCGTATGGCTTTCAACATGGTCAAACGCGCCGAAGAAGCAGGAATAATAAAACCCGGGGACACCCTGGTCGAAAGCACCTCTGGCAACACAGGTCTTGGATTGGCCATGACAGCGGCGGTAAAGGGTTATAAATGTGTATTTACCATGCCGGATAAGATGAGCAAGGAAAAAGTCGATATGCTTAAAGCGTACGGCTCTGAGGTGATCATTACCCGAACGGATCTGGACCACGATCACCCTGACAGTTATGTACAAGTGGCAAAGCGGATCGCTACGGAACGACCGGGCGGATTCTATACCGATCAATACTACAACATGGACAATCCCGAGGCCCACTATCTGACCACGGGCCCGGAGATTTGGGAAGACACAGATGGTCAGATCGATTGCCTGGTTGCGGGTATTGGTACGGGAGGTACGGTTTCCGGAGCTGGAAAATACCTTAAGGAAAAAGCGAAAGAAGCTGGGCGAGAAATCAAGATTGTCTGTCCTGATCCAGTGGGCAGCATATACCATGATGAGTTTTATAGCGGTAAATCCGGGGAACCGGGAATCTACCGTGTAGAAGGAATTGGCCACGACTTCATGGTCGGGACTTTGGATTTTTCCGTTGTGGATCAAGTGATGCAAGTGACGGATAAAGAGTCTTTTCTTGCCGCCCGCCGTTTAGCGCGTGAAGAGGGTATTTTTGCAGGTGGCTCTACAGGGACGGCCATTCACGGTGCTATTGAAACTGCCAGAGCATTGGGCCCAGGCAAGCTTATAGTTGTTATCGTGTGTGATTCCGGTGACCGCTACTTAAGTAAATGTTTTGACGACGATTGGATGAAGGATATGGGCTACCTGGGGCCCGAGCAACGTTTGGGTACGGTTCGTGAGATTCTTCAGTACAAGCAGGGTAAAGTCGAATACGCCGAAGAGGACGAGAGTTTGTCGAGCGTAGCGAAACGAATGTCTGACATGGGCATCTCTCAAATGCCGGTGGCGCCAAAGACCGGAGGTTCACTCAAGATTATTCATGAGGTGGATCTACTGCAAAGCCTGGTTAATCAGGAATGTACGTTAGACGATTCTGT
>JASJAT010000026.1 GCA_030066885.1 Arenicellales bacterium
ATGAATTGGAGGTTACCGGTGATAGCGAGGTATGGATAAACGGGGTACGCGTCACTGAAAACCGAGTTTTGGAATCAGGCGATCTTCTTGAGTTAGGGCACACCGGTCCGGTTTTGCGCTTTCGATTGTATCCACCCGGTGTGCTACCGAAGAAATCCCTGGCTGAAGCGCTAGCAGACTCGCTGGATGGGGCAAGGGCCGACGGACGATCAAATATCGGTAAAGCGGGTTGGTTCTTTACTCGTTTTGCACACGATTTGGCCACGCAGACGACCGCGTGGTTTCGCGTATGGGTACTGGTGCTCATTACATTGTTGATACTTAGTATTGTTGTACTCGTAGTGCAGCACTATCGATTCCAAAAACAGTTGTCCACCGAAGCGGTTCGTATTGACGCTATTGCTAAAGCTTTGGAACAAACTGGTGCCGAAGCGATGAAGAAGGAGGATCTCGTAGAGCTACAAAAAGAAGTAGAGAGCCAACTGGCCGAGGCGGTTCAACGGGTTGAAACCTTGGAGGCTCGATCAGATGTCCTAGCGCGCATTATTGCTGCGGTAGAAGGATCGATCGCGTTTGTGCAAGGTGCTTATGGGTTTGTAGACCCTGATTCCGGAAAACCATTGCGATATATAGAGCCGGAAGAAGGGATTTACTTGTTCACTTTGGACGAACGAGGCTCTATTGTCGAGCTTTCATTTACGGGTACTGCCTTCGTCATCTCGGGACAACATGTGTTACTCACCAATAAACATGTTGCCCAACCCTGGTTGGCCGATGAGCGAGCGGAAGTTCCAAAAGAGCATGATCTGGAGCCTGTGATTATTAAAATGAGAGTTTTCTTTCCAGGTATAAAAGAATCCGTAAAAGTTGAGCACTTGACCTCTGCTACCGATGCGGACCTGGCGTTGTTGCAGGTTGGGCAGGATCTGCAGGATATCAACGTCCTCGAGTTGGAAGTCACCAAACCAAAGCCCGGTGACGAAGTGCTAGTGGTGGGGTACCCGCTTGGAATGTCGGGTATGTTGGCGCGGGTTAGTCCTAAATTCATGGAAGAAATCACTCCGGATAGCGAGGTCGACATTTGGATGGTGGGAGATCGGTTGTCTGAGGCCGGTTACATCAAGCCTCTCGCCAGCCGCGGCATCGTCAGTCAACTTTCGGACAACTACATCGTCTATGATGCGGAAACGGCCTTTGGTGGCAGTGGCGCCCCGGTACTAGATCTGAACGGAAAGGTAGTGGGTATCAATACGGCAATAGTCGAAGGGTTTGGTGGATCAAACCTAGGCATCCTTTCGGTTTACGCACAAGAACTGCTGATAGAAGCGGCGGAAGAACAATGAAGTCCTATCGACCGTATCTTTTTATCTGTTGGCGTCGTGATGCAATACGCGGGTTAGTGCGATCGGCCACCGTTATGATACGCTGACCCGGATTGATCTGGATCAATCCAAAGTTCCTTGCAAAGGATACAATAGTTTTTGTTGTTTCAATCAAGACGTCACTCAATGGAACCTGAAGACCTCAAACAGCGTTTTCCTGGATTACAGGGGGTTGCACAAGAAGACCTTAAGATTTTGCTCGACACGGTGAAGGTGACCGAGATTCCGGCCGACGCAACCATCATTGCACCGGGAACAAAGAGTGATACCTTGTATCTGATTTACAACGGACTCGTGCGAGTCAACCTGGAGTCGGATGAAGTAGGTCCGATACTGGGCGAGTTCGGTAGCGGTCAATGGATTGGGGAGATGGGGATGATCCAACCAGACATCGCGTTAGCACGAGTCACCGCCATAGAAGACAGTACCGTGATTGAGTTGTCGCATGCTGATTTTATGGCTTTGCGTCGTCGCTGCCCAACGCTGACGAGTGTTTTGCTGCAAATCCTATCGGCTGATCTGACAGAACGGCTGCGATCGACTATGCAATTCGTTGACAGTGGGGGAGCCAAATCACAGGAAGAGGAGACCAAACATGCCTGGCTCATTGAAGCCGCGAAACGTTTGATGGGAATCGCCGCGCGAGCGGGAGCTTGATGTGGACCTGGTGGAATTTTTACAAACCGTACCGGCTTTCTCGGACTTCAGTCAGGCTGAGCTCGATGTTCTTGAACACGCGTTGCGCGTGGACCAAGTCCCTACCGGTCATGTGTTCTTCAAGGAGGGGCAGAAAGGCCACAGTTTGTATATCGTTATGGAAGGTGAGGTACACGTTTCACGTAAGCATAAGGTAGGGCAAGGTCTGGACGACCTCGGTGTACTAAAGGCAGGAGACGTGTTCGGCCTATTGTCGTTGATCGACGATCGTCCCCGTTACTCTACTTGCCGTGCTGTGACACCGGTTACAACCGCCTCATTACCGAAGACAGCGTTTAATCTACTATTCAATTCACACCTTGCACTGGCAGAGCATTTTCAATACATCGTCGCCTGCCAGTTGGTGCGCGAACTGCGGCGGCTTGATGAAGCTGTTATGAATTCCATTCAGCAAGGTGACGTAAGCCATTTGCATGATGTTCGAAAGGGAGTATCAGGACCTTGATGGCAGCGGGTAGCTGTTATCTTGTAACTAGTAAACAACTAGAAACTCGCTACTAATAACTAGCTACTTTTGAGGTGTCGATGGCTGAGGCTCCAGCCTACTTAGGTATCCACTCGGTATCAGGCTAGTTGCTAACATGACACTGTTGATGTCGAAATGCTCGGTCCAGGTACTGCTCTGTTGATGACCCGGCTCTAACCAGAAGCGCTCAATGATTTTCGCCAGTCGATGAAACTTGTTAAGGCTAGTCAGTCGAGCCAGCAGCTCTTGTGCATTGGAGAATCGGTTACGATGTTGGTCGATTATTTTCTGTGTTTCGTTGATGGCGTGTATACCTATCGCAAGTCCCAGCTCGCGAAACGCAAGCCGATAGGTTGCGGGATGGTTAAGAACGTCGTCGCGCATAAAGGCATCCAGTCCCACCTCGGCATCTTTCAATAAGGAAGCCAGCCTGACCGATTCAATCAAATTTGTTGCGACTACTAGATGTGCAAGTCTGAAGGCATCGGTCAAAAGCCCCCCTATGCCCAGGGCATCATCTGTTGCCCACTGCTTGCCCTCACACAGGAACCGAAATTCTGCGACTTCTGCATCCAACCAGTATTGCTTTGGTATGTCTTGAAATCTGTTCGTCGTTGCTTGAAGTTGCATGCAGGTGATCCAACCGTCCAGCGGATCATGTTGACCCATGGATAAGACTAGAGGCCGCGAGAGGTCGATACTCATTTTCCAGTACATGCGTCTCGGTGGGCCCGTGAGAGGTGTGTAGATGAATGCATTGCACGCCACTTGGGCAAGCTCCAACGCCCATTGCAGATACCGTGACTGTCCAGTTACGCAAGCCGTACAGGCCAAAGCCTGCATCCATTTGGTCAGGTAATGGAAGTACTGCCCGTCCCGATCCCACTCGAGACGCTCGTCAAAATGCTCATCTACTTTGCGTTCGTTCTCCTTTTTACCAATTCTCAAACCACCGCGAGTGGGGTGCTTGATACCTTCATGCTCAGTGAGTCCACTAATCCATCCGGTGCGGAGATCCTTGTCGCTGTGTCGTCCCAGGATACCGTGAACCTGATCAACGAGACGCAACGCGGTTTCCAAGTGATCTTTAACATTTGTTTGGCGATGGAGTTCAAGGTAGTTGCAGACCGCAAACGCATCAGTCCAGAGGTAACGGCGGGGTGGTTGCGCAGGCGAAGTCAGGCCGGTACGTTCGGCATACTCGGCCATAATATTTTCTGCTACCCGTATGTTTTCCATAGAGCAAACAGGACCATCCACCGCTGGGTGGAACTCGAGCGCAGTCCCGCACTCTTCGTTTTGGGTAAAGTAATCCTCTTTTAACCCTAGGTAACCTTGATTTTCCTGACGTTACCTTCAGTGGCTCTGTAGGGTACGTTGATTTTTAGAACGCCTTTTTCAAACCTCGCTTTAACCTTGTCGTGTTCGACATCCGCCGGCAATACAAAACTACGTTCAAATCGACCGTACCGGCGTTCTCTGAAAATATAGTTCTTTCCTGTTTCCTCTCTCTCATCCCGTTTCTCACCGCGAACGATCAATCGGCCGGAGTCAATCGCCACCTCCACGTCGCTTTCATCCATCCCCGGCAGTTCGAGATTGTAGTTAAGAGCGTTCTCCGTTTCCGACAAATCAGCATCGGCGGCGACAGGACGGTCTACTGGGTGTCTAGATTCACCCTCATGATACTGACCGATCTTATCCCACATGTCTTCCAATAGATTAGAAATCTTTTCTTTGAAGCTTTCCTTTGTCTTCACTTTGATCTTTTTGGACTTACCCATAGTATGCCTCCGTTCGACAGAGATCAGCGTTAGATTGTGGCCAGTGGTGGCAACTACAGCCACCTATTAAGCGGGATCGTCCACCGCTCCATAGGCGACTGGTATTACAATGGCAGACAGATTTTAGGTTTTTCCCACGCTAATCTTACGGCCACGTTTTTTTTCCCCCGTCCTCGGGATCTCCACGCTGAGCACACCTTTGTCAAAGCGTGCGTTGATCTTGTCTGCGTCGGCATCCTGAGGCAGCCGCAATGAACGTCGGAATTCACCATAACGACGTTCCTGTACGTAATAGTCCTTTTTCTTCTCTTCGCGCTCCTCGCGCTTATTACCCTCAATGGTCAACACGTCATCGGTCACATTGACTTCCAAATCCTTTTCATCCATGCCTGGTAGCTCAGCGGTTATTTCATAGCCTTTGTCGGTCTCGCTCATGTCTACTGTCGGTGTACGCATGAAGCCCTTCAATCCGAATCCGGGTTCGACATCCCACAGTTGTCCAATCCTAGGCCACCGATCCGGCCAACCTTGAAAATAGCGGTCAAACATATCGTCGATCTGATCACGTAATCCCATCAACGGACGCAACAACTCAGATTCGCCTACCGGCACCGGGGACGCTTCCTTACCTTTCGTGGTTTTTGCTTTTTTGGCTGCTTTTTTAGCAGTCTTCTTTGCAGCTTTCTTGCTAGTCTTAGCCTTTGCCATCTCGTTTAAACCTCCATCGGGATCAATTTATAAAATCATTTTTCCATATTTCGTAAGGATCGGTGTTGATATGGATCAACCAAATCCTACCGGTTTTCACAGGCGGATGTACTTGTTGATGAACTTTTTTCACAATAAGCTGGCCAAGTCATTTTGCTTGACTATCTTGTTGTTAGTCGGTTTACCGACTCAGGCGAAGGAGCATGTTGATTCCGAGGCGGATTCCGAGGAATGCCAAACCATCGTCATATTTCACCGCCCTAACTGTCCGCACTGTGGCCGTGCACTCGACTTTCTGGCCGACCTAAAGAAGCAGCATCCATCTGTGACGATAACAAAGTTGGACATCAACGAATCCCCCGAAATCAGACATCGGTTTATTGTTCTTAATCAGAAACTGAAAGTTCAAAGGCCGGGTGTGCCTTCGTTTCTGATCTGCGAGAACTTTCTGGTTGGCTTCGACACTGCACAGACGACTGGTGTGGAAATCAAGCGTTTCTTGCGTTTAGAAACTGGCCCCGCTCCCCCCCAGCCTCCTCACTCGGGTTGGGTCGAAATCCCCTGGCTCGGAGCCATAGACATAAACAATATGGGGCTACCTCTGTTTACCGTAACGATGGGCCTCATTGATGGATTCAATCCATGTGCCATGTGGGTGCTGCTGTTTCTTTTGTCTTTATTGGTACATCTTAAAGATCGCCGTCGAATCGTTCTGATTGCTGGAACGTTCGTGCTCGTAAGCGGCGTCGTGTACTTTGCCTTCATGGCGGCATGGCTCAACTTATTCCTCGTTGTTGGTGTATCCCGCAGTTTGCAGATCAGCGTCGGGATACTGGCAATCGTCATCGGTGCGGTCAATGTCAAAGATTTCTTTGCCATCAGCGAGGGGTTTTCGCTCACCATTCCAGACTCGGCTAAACCCGGGATCTACGCTCGGGTTCGTCGCATTATCAACGCAGAAAACCTTGCGGCGGCGCTGACTGGTGTCACCGTACTAGCGGTGTTGGTCAATTTGATCGAATTGCTTTGTACAGCCGGGTTGCCGGCAGTCTATACGCAAATCCTCGTATCGCATGATCTCGATACAACGGGCCACTATGGTTACCTGCTGTTGTACAACGTTGCCTACATGATTGATGACGCACTAATGGTCGGTATAGTTGTCTATACCCTGAGCCACTACAAGTTGGGAGAAAAATACGGTCGCTGGCTTAAACTTGTCAGCGGCTGTGTTATCGCTGGATTAGGCACGCTCCTCGTTTTTGCACCTCAGTTACTGTTCTAATAATTTTTTTCTCTTTGAAATACCTACTAACCTAACACCCACTTCCCCAAAGCCATGACGGCGAGGGCAACGATGACGATACCGATGATGTCGAGAATTGCACCAGCCCGGAGCATATGCCGTATCTCCAATGAACCACTTCCAAAGACAATCGCGTTGGGTGGGGTGGCAACCGGCAGCATGAACCCAAGAGTCGCGAACAAGGCTACTGGCAGAGCTAACAAGATCGCTGGCTCCCCCATCCCTACAGCGGTTGCACCGGCGATGGGAAGAAACACAGCGGCCATCGCGGTGTTACTGGCCAATTCACCGACAAAAACGATAAGGACACCGATAGCTAATAGTAAAAGGAAAAAGGGTAGGGTCTGCAGCTCGGCCAATCGATTACCGGCCCAAACGGCTAAATCCGAATCCCCAATCGCTGTAGCCAAAGCGAGGCCACCGCCAAACAGAATTAACACATCCCAACGAATGCCAACGGCTTCCTTCCACGACAAAAGAAACCGTCCACGCTTGAAGTCCACCGGCAGCAGAAAGAGCAGGAGCGCCCCTGTCATTGCAATACCTGCGTCGGACAGGTAGAGCCCTGGCAAAACCGTCGCCAGTATGGGACGAAAAATCCAGGCGGCAGCAACCAGCACCACCAAACTTGCCAGGAGGAATTCGGCTCGCGACATCGAGGTGAGAGCTTTAAGTTTTTCATTGATGATCTCGGCCGCTTGACGGGATTGTTCTTTACCCACACGAAAAGCAATGTGGGTCAGTACAAACCAAGAGGTCGGTAACAAGATCAACACGATCGGTACACCGACCAACATCCATTTAAAGAAACCGATCTCGATACCATGGGATTCGGCCATAAACGCCGCGAAAAGGGCATTGGGTGGCGTGCCGATCAAAGTTCCTATGCCCCCAATAGTCGCGGCATAAGCAATGCCAAGTAACAGTGCTGGCACAACATTCTCCGCTTGGTTTTGACGATGGTCCTGGAAAGTTGTTGCCAGAGACAGGCCAATCGGGAGCATAACCATCGCCGTTGCAGTGTTACTGACCCACATGCTGAGAAAGGCAGTGACCGCCATGATGGCGGCAATCACGCGCGGGGGACTCGAACCGGCGAAATAGAGGACATTCAACGCAAACCTTTTATCCAACCCCCAGACGTTCATGGCACGGGCCAAAAGAAAACCGCCAAGGAAAAGAAATATTAGAGGGTGGGCATAAGAGGTCGTGGTAGTTTCAATGCTTTGATTGCCGAGAATTGGAAATATGACTACGGGTAAAAGTGCTGTCACGGCAAGCGGTAGCGCCTCTGTCATCCACCAAACGGCCATCCATAAAGCTATCGCTGCAGTCCACCAACCCTGTTGAGATAATCCCTCAGGCGGCGGGCTCACCAAAAGTACTGTCGCAATTGTTGGGCCGGCGAAAAGGCCAATTAGGCGGTGCAGTGGAAAACCGCGTTGCTTTTTAGGCATACGTTGTTAGATCAGTCACAGGTCTATCACAGATCAATCACGATTGGTTACACTCGATGAAAGCACAAAGCGGTTGAAGCCTATCGTAAGCCGCTGTCATTGAACCGAGGATCCTGGACTCGATTCGGGGAAGGCGACAATCTATTAAGTTAAGAGAATCAAGCTTGGAGTTTATAGAATATATCTTTTCAAACGGTTGCTTTAGGTTTTGATCTATTACGTTTTATTTTCGATTTTGTACTTTTACTATCCGCATCAGCGCTAAGGCATGGTGCCAGGGACGTGGGCAACCGGGTCAAAGGTCTTCGATTCGATTTGATAGTATCCAAAGTTCGCAATTGCATCCTTGGCGATTGACTCGTTGAATGCTACACGTGATTCACCTATCTCAGGGTATTCTCCTATAAGTTCCAGGTCACCTTCTTCCGGGCACAACTCCCCTGATATCTCGGCTTTGTGTTCCTCATCCGTAATCAAGAAATAGTCTGGACTCTTAGTGCATCGATATACTATAAATTTCATCGTTACATCCTCCATAGCTCGGCTAAGACAAAGCACATTCCGTTGGGCGCTCATTAATTTGGTTCAAGCATACGCACTGTTTTATATATGGTGCATTGATCCAAATCAAAACACATTCTTGTATCACAAGAGTTGATAGACGCAATGAAAGACAGAGCACAATATCAATACAATACTGCATACTTGGGGACAATGCAGAACACAGGACTCAGAACATCTTCTTATTCCAACCTTATGATTTAGTGAGTGGGGAAACACAGGTGCAACATCCGGCAATCGGATGGCAAATAGTTTGAGCACGGACAAGTTATGGAAATCGAATACACAGAGCAGCGGGACTGGCCTTGGCTGAGTACTGAAGAAACTCTGACCAGGCTGGAGGTCAATGCGGAACAAGGACTGAGCGGCGATGCCGTCAGCCAGCGTCTCGATCGCTATGGTCTCAACGAAATAGAGGAAAGTGCGAAACGCGGCGCGGTGCAAATGTTCCTCGGGCAGTTTGCCGACTTCATGATCTTTGTCCTGATCGTTGCTGCAGTTGTTTCCGGTGTGGTAGGCGAACCCCAGGACACAATTGCAATCATGGTGATTGTTTTACTCAACGCGAGCATCGGGGCCGTCCAGGAATACCGAGCTGAAAAGGCCGTGGCAGCGCTGCGTGAAATGACAGCGCCAGAAGCACGGGTACGACGCGATGGTACTAGTGGTGAGGTTGTGGCAACAAACCTGGTTCCCGGGGATATCGTGCAGATTGAGTCGGGCGGTATCGTGCCTGCTGATTTACGGTTGCTGGAAATCAGCGAACTTAAATTGGATGAATCAGCACTCACCGGTGAATCACATGCCGTGGACAAGCACATCGAAGTTCTGAGCGAGAAAGACCTCCCCTTGGGCGATCAGCGGAACATGGCTTTCAAGGGGACCATGGTCACCAGCGGGCGGGGTTTGGGAGTCGTCGTGGCTACCGGAATGTCCACCGAATTGGGCAGGGTCGCCGCACTGTTACAGAAAGACGAAGGACAAAAAACTCCTTTGCAGCTGCGACTCACCCATTTCGGGCAACGTCTCGCTATTGCAGTGCTAGTGATCTGCGCTCTGATCTTTGTCTTCGGTCTGCTGCGGGGTGAGCCAGTGACACTCATGTTTCTTACCGCAGTCACGTTGGCCGTTGCCGCGATCCCGGAAGCCCTACCCGCGGTGGTGACTGTGTCTTTGGCCGTCGGAGCTCACAAGATGGCGGCACGCAATGCCCTCATTCGCCGGCTACCAGCGGTCGAGACATTGGGTTCTGTAACTTACATCTGTGCGGATAAAACCGGTACCCTGACCCAAAATAAAATGACCGTGGGTGTCCTGGCAATGGATGACGCGCAGGAATCAGTCCTCCCTTCCGAAGACACGGCTGAAATACACTGGCGCCTGCTGGGTCAGGCCCTGGCCCTTAATAATGATGCTAAACGCCAGCAGAACGATAACGTTAGCGGTGATCCTACTGAAGTCGCGTTGTACACAGCAGCCCATTCCGCAGGTTATGACAAAAAGACACTCGAAAAAGCGATGCCGCGCGTGGCTGAACTGCCCTTCGACGCTGAGCGCAGATGCATGACGACTGTCCATCAGCATGGCAATGAAGTGATCACTTTTTCAAAGGGCGCACCAGAGCGGATCCTTTCGATGTGTGTCGATCGAATTAGCAACACAGGACCCGCCGCGTTAAACATCGATGTGCTGCGTCACGAAGCAGACTCACTCGCAGAGGAAGGATACAGGGTGCTGGCATTTGCAACCCGCAGTCTGGAAAACGTTCCCACGGACATAGTGCCTCAAATTCTAGAGGACGGGCTTACGTTCTTGGGATTTGTCGGATTGATCGACCCACCTCGCTCCGAAGCGGCTGAGTCGGTGCGCCTATGTAGTTTCGCTGGGATTACACCGGTGATGATTACAGGAGATCACGCTGGTACCGCTCGGGCGATTGCGATTCGTATAGGCATTATCAAGGACGGCGCATCCGTATTGACGGGGTCCGAGCTCGTACAGCGTTCACCGGAGCAACTCGCTGATGATGTTGGCAAAACCCAGGTTTACGCCCGTGTTGACCCGGAACAGAAAATCAAGATCGTCGAAGGGTTACAGGGGCAGGGTGAATTTGTCGCCATGACCGGCGATGGTGTGAATGATGCTCCGGCCCTGAAACGGGCTGAGATCGGTGTCGCCATGGGACAAAAAGGAACCGACGTCGCTCGGGAAGCCGCGGATATGGTACTGCTCGACGATAACTTCGCCACCATAGTATCTGCAGTGGCGGAAGGCCGCCGCATTTTCGATAACATCCGAAAATTTATTAAATACACCATGACCAGCAATGCTGGAGAGATCTGGACCATATCTCTCGCCCCGTTCTTCGGCTTGCCATTGCCTCTACTACCGATTCACATTCTGTGGATCAACCTGGTAACCGACGGTCTGCCAGGATTAGCACTAACCGCGGAACCCGCGGAGCGTGGTGTTATGGCGCGACCGCCACGTCCACCGGAAGAGAGTATTTTCGCTAACGGTATGTGGCAGCATATGATCTGGGTTGGGTTGTTGATCGGTGGACTGTCCATTCTGTCCCAAGCATGGGCCTACCACTCAGGAACCGCACACTGGCAGACCATGGTTTTCACCGTATTGACGCTGGCCCAGCTTGCCCATGTGTTGGCGATCCGCTCCGAACGGGAATCGTTGATAACCCTGGGTTTTACCACGAACTGGCCATTACTCGGTGCTGTCGTTTTAACGGTCGGCCTTCAAATGGCAGTGATCTACGTTCCATTTCTCCAAGGGATTTTTAAGACCGCGCCACTCAGCGGGCTGGAATTGTTGATCTGTTTTGCCTTAGCTGCTGTCGTGTTTGTTGCTGTCGAGATAGAGAAATGGCTGATCCGGCGTGGCCATATCTATAGGACTTGAAACCCCAGGAACTCTAATTGCAGCGCTATTTCAACACGAAGTTTCTCAATCAAGTGTGCAGCCGAATAGAAGCGGGTTCCCCTAACGTCCCATCCACAACTATCTCGACTGATAAAAAATGACGAATCACCTCGAGATTGGTCAACAAGTGTTGGGTCACTTCACTGGTCCGTAACACAGAGGATTGTTTAGCTAGCGCCAGCGGCAAAAGCAATTGATCAGCAAGCCAGGGGTCAATTGCTCCATTGGTTTCTAAGAATTTCGCAAGACTTTGCACCGCTTCGTCTGCTACCCGCTCCGCCGGTTTGCCTCGGGCTCCCAAGGCAAAGAAACAAGCCTGACTGTGTTCGAATTCTGCCAACAGTAACAGCATGGTTCCCCTAGATTGGGCCGGTAAGGATTCTATTGTTACGTCTGTCTCAACCGACGTAATCAGATTACTCAGTCGCTTGAGCGACTGTGTTCGTTGTCGCTCAGCAATGTCTAGCGGTAGATTGGCCACCACCGATAACCCGCGTACACGTTGTAGGTACCCACGATTGCTCAAATCAAGGCCCGTTGGAGTCGTACCACCGGGGATTGTTGCATGTACTTCACCCCCTCCCCTGGGGAAAAAGCCTGCTCTGGCGAGGGATAGGTCAAAATTAATCCCCATACGAGACAGAATGCGGCCCCAGTGCCAATCCAGGTAGTGAAAACAGGGGCTCCAGGGTACATGGGTTCCGCCAGCAATCGTCAGGTGGGAAGTGCCATGTACCACTGCCAACGGCAACAATAACGTTTGCAGCACCAGCGACGTTGCACCGGCAGTTCCGATATCGAAATGATAGACGCCCGGCCGAACCGGCCCAGGCGTAAAGGTAATCCGAGTGGACCCCTTCCGGTCGCCATCGACCGATGCACGACTGATCTGTGCAGCGGCCTGCACCGCCGACAAGTGCTGTGGCCGCAAGCCGGGATTGGGTCTTCTCGCGCGCACATTACTAATGTCAAACGCTTGACCAGTCAGCAACGAAAGGCTTAAGGCACTGCGTAAGATCTGACCACCACCTTCTCCAATGGCTCCATCAATGACAATCATATTTCTATCGATTCTGCCGAAAGCCGTAACTTACCGTGCTGACAAACCGGGGACAGTATACTTTTAATAATTTTGGAGCCTCCTCATTCGCTATTACTAATAAACTAGAAAGTATACTGTCCCCAATGATGTTAAGTTCTAGTGGGGAATTAAATGAAACTGCTGATTGTTTATGGCACAACAGAAGGGCACACGGGGAAAGTATCAAACTTTCTGAAAGAGGAGGCGGGCAAACTCGGACACCAAGTCGAATTATGCAATGCCAGCGACGATCCACCGTCGCCGCAAGGATACGACTTAGTTTTAATCGGTGGTTCCGTCCACCAGGGCAAGTATCAAAGTGCCATCAAGCACTACGTCAAAGAACACTACCGGTCTTTAAACAATGTGACATCCGGCTTTTTCTCGGTAAGCCTCGCTGCGGCAAGTACCGATGATGAGTCGTGGGAGGAGCTGGAGGAAATCAGCGCCGAGTTCATGGAGGACACGGAATGGAAGCCCGACAAGGTAGAACAGGTTGCCGGTGCTTTGCTCTATTCAAAGTATGATTTTTTCAAACGGTTTATCATGCGACTGATCGCCAAGCACGAAGGGGGCGACACAGATACTTCGGGTGACTACGAGTATACCGACTGGAGTAAACTCAAAACGTTCTTGGATAAGATGCTGGAAATAAGCCAGAAGAAAAAGTAAAGATTAATCCCGTATAGGATAGAGGAAGTATCGATCTACTGAATCGACTACAACGATCCTATTAACTCACGAGCTTCGCGGAGATCGGGGTTGTCATCAGCGTCAACGAATCCCGTCATCACACTTTGCACAAGTGCTGACGCTTCATTATTGTCTCCCCGATCGCGGAGAAAACTTGCCAGACTCGTCGTCGCGCGAAGCTCCAACAACTTTGCGCCTTGCTTATGGGCCACAGCCAACGCCTGTCTAAAGCAAGGCTCCACTTGATTCAGCGTTTTTTTATCTTTGGTCCCTAATAGCAACTTTCCACGAAGCCGGTGCAACTCAGAAGCAAAGAAAAAAAGGGCTCTGTCTTCAGTGTCAGCCAACGCCTCGTCCACCACACGCAATCCTTCATCATACTGGGACGCAGCAACGCAGGCTTCAGCCAGTAAGCCAAGAAAATAAGCCCGATCCATGCAAGCGCCAGTGATCTGCGCAGCTTCGATACCTTTTCGCAGGTTAGCAATGCCCGGGTTAATATCACCCGCCATCACCTGCGCCCACCCCATAAGCACGAAGCCCATTGCCACACGCAGCTGGTAGCCCTGCTGGGTTCCGTTTTCCCTAGCCAGTTCAGCCCACTTCAACGTCCCTTCCACGTCCCGCATGATTTGGTGGAACGTAGCTGCCTGACTGTATGCCGTAGCAAGGGTGTACTGTTGATCCGAGTGCTGGGACAGCTTGATACCCTGCTGCAATAACTCGGACGCCTCAGTAACGCTGCCCTTGAGCAAGAGGTCCAAGGCAGCCCAAAAGGAGCAAGAGATTCCGGGATTTTCGCCGTAGGCCGGCGCGATGACGCTATGCCGATTTGTATTGAAACGCGACATCCCCTCTTTGGCGTGTTCTAAAGACAAGTCAAATTGACCTTGGTGAAACAGCGAACAAGCTAGCAATTCATGGGTCTCCACCTGCAACAAGTTGTCTTCTTCGAGGGATGGGAGCTTCAGTCGCTCTTTCATTAGAGATTGTGAACGGTTGAAGTCGCCACGCACTTCGTACATTGCGCCCATGCCGTAGAGCACCGCTTGTGTTTTGCTCTCCTCCCCTAACAGGTCGCTCAATGTCCAAGCACGCTCATAAGATTGCTCAGCACTTTTCGACCCTACACCTTCCAGAGCGATCAATGATGTCGCCAGCATCAATTGAAGATCTAGTTCCTCGTGAGCTCGGACGGTTTCATCTTTTAGTCCCGGTACTAGGTCCAGTGCCTTTTGTAATGCGGTTATGGCTTCCCGCGGTGCATTCCGGTCAAGAGAAGTGTTTGCCGACTTACGGAGATACTCTACCGCTTTTTCGGGTACCCGGCCCTGTACGAAATGATTAGCTAGTTCGGCCACATTGTCTATAGCCTTGGTGCCATAGACCGATTCGAGTTGGCTGCCTATCGTACGGTGGATACGAATACGCTGACCAGGCGGAACAAGCTCATATAAAACTTCTTGATAAAGATCATGGGCAAATGCGAAACGAGATGAAATTTGGCCATTCGACCATTCTTCTACCCCAAGAGAGTGTATCCAGCGACCTTGGTCAGCCAATGTGGAGCAAAGGAGCTCGATATCCTCCTCAGATTGGCCCAGTACAGCGGCGACTTCCGCGGTGGTAAATTCACCGCCCCGAACTGCAGCCGCTTCCAGAATTAGTCTGTCCTCCGCTTCGAGTTCCTCTATGAACTGTCGGATGAATAACTTAAGGCTGTCGGGTACCCCTTGGGCTAGTTCCTCAAGGTTTGCAGAAAGCTGCCATGTGCCATCCTGGTTGACCAAAGCGCCATCCGCCACCCACTGTTCTACAACATTGCGCGTGAACAGAGGATGGCCACCTGTCCGTTGATACAAAGCGTTCCTAACCTCCGGGGGTAGTTTGGCGTGATTGAAACGATCATTGAGAAACTGGCCGACGGACGCTTCGTCCAGATCACTAAGCACTATTTCCCGGCTGTGCTCTCGTACTATGAGCGTCTTTACAGCGCTGTACAAGGATTGTCGCGATTTGAGGTTGGCCGGCCTGAACGTTGCAACCACCATCAATTGAGCCTCATCCGTTCGCATAGCCAACCGCACCACCAAGTCAATTGTAGAAGGGTCACTCCAATGAATATCCTCGAGCACCAATACCAGCGTGTGCTGTGATGTGAAAACCTCAAGTGCTTCGACCATTTCCCTCAGCATACGATCCTGGTTGCTACCTCGGCGCTGGGTTTGCCCGGGTACGTTGTCGTCTTGTCCAAGCCCTGGCATCTGCTGTGCCCAGGTAGGTGCGCGTTGTGACACAATTTCCGCTATTGCCGGTGTATTCTCTTCTCTACATAGCCTGGCGAGCGCTTCGAGAATAGGCATATAAGCTTCTCCGGAGCCGTGGTGTTCCAAACATTGACCATGGGCAATGTAGACCGATTCATCCTGGGCCAAAGCAGCTGTGAATGAGCGCAGCATTGTTGTTTTCCCCAAACCAGCATCACCAGTTATGAAAACGATCTGGCGGGTGCCGGCTTTTGCCAACGCTAGTTTGGAGAGTAACTCGGATTGTTGCTCCTCACGGCCCGGTAGCGCACTTGTTGGCGGTCGGTATGGTTCGACCTGAATCCCGGAATCAACCCGTCCCTGATCTTGAGGGCTAACTTCTCCCTGCTCGGTAACATCGCCTACAAATCTGAAACCTCGTCCGTGCACGGTTTTGATAAGCCGTTGCTCGCGTCCCCCATCGCCGAGTATTGCGCGAACTGCCTTCAATCTGCTGGTCAGTGCCGAGTCGGTGACAACCCGGTTTTTCCAGATGTGATCGAACAAATCATTTTTAGTTACGACCCGGTCGCGGTTCTCAACGATGTACAGAAGCATATCGAAAACTTGGGGCTCCATTCGGCAGGGTTGTCCATCCTGCCGCAATTCGTACAGCCTGGTATCAAGTTCGAAATTTTCGAATGCGTAGATCACTACTCTTTCTAATAGTTTTCAGACTGCTGCTATCGAGACGCTCTTGGATTAGCAGAATATTAACCGAAATATCCACACAACAGGGCGCAGGTTTGGTGTTTACATTTGAAAAGGGTGAATGACGTCACCCTCGCTAGCTACTAACTATTCGCTCACTGGGGACTCAACAACTATATCCGCTTGAACAATCTCCTCAACGTGTTCAGTGGACGCGTATTGATGACATCACTGGCTTCTAACCAGCCGCGGCGTGCCTGGTCTACGCCGAAACGCATGTGGTCGAGACTCGACACGCTGTGCGCGTCCGTGGAAATCGCTACCTTCACACCCATGTGTTTTGCCATGCGGCAGGCATCATCGTTCAGATCCAATCTTTCGGGTTCCGCGTTGACCTCCAAATAGCAGCCACGTTCTTTTGCCCCTGCAACCACCCGCTCGAGGTCGATGTCGTACGCTTCACGCTTGTTGATCAGTCGTCCCGTTGGGTGTGCGAAGATGTTGAAGTAAGGATTATCCATGGCACGCAGTACGCGCTCAGTCTGTTTCTTCCGGGAAAGCCTGAAGCTGGAATGTATCGAACAGATTGTAAGGTCGAGCTCCTTTAATACGCTGTCTGGTAGATCCAGCGTACCCCTTTCCAGGATGTCCAGCTCGATTGCTGTTAGGATTGTGATGTTCCTGAGTTCGCCGTTGAGCCGGTCTATCGCTTCGACCTGTTTCATCAGGCGCTTTGCGTCCAAACCGTTGGCAACAGTGAGGTGTCGTGAATGATCGGTTATGGCGATGTATTCATAGCCCCGCTGAGCCGCGGCTTCAGCCATGTCCCGCAAACTGTTCCGTCCGTCCGTCGCCGTAGTATGCATATGTAGGTCGCCGCGGATGTCCTTAACCGACACCAATTTGGGCAGGCGTTTGTCACGGGCCGCTTCGATCTCCCCACGGTTTTCCCGCAGCTCCGGGTCTATATACGCCAGCCCGAATAGTTTGTAGATATCCGTCTCGGTTCTGCCGGCGATTTTTTTGTTGCTTTTGTAGACACCGTATTCGTTGATTTTCATTTTGCGTTTTTGGGCCATGGTACGTAAGGCGATGTTGTGGGATTTGGAACCGGTGAAGTAATGAAGCGCCGCGCCATAACTCGCGTCGGGTACAACTCTCAGGTCAACCTGTAACCCCGATTTGAGGTGGACCGTGCTCCGGGTTTTGCCGCTGGAGACCACTTCACCGACGTCTTCATACCGGGTGAATCGCTGTACGACGTCCGAACCTGTTTTAGCCGTCGCTAAAATATCAAGGTCTCCAATGGTTTCCTTGCGGCGACGATAGCTGCCGGCGATGATTACGCGCTTTACACCCTTGCAGTCTTTGAGATACCGCAGCATCGGTTCGGCGATATCTTCCGCTTCAGCGAGGAGCGTGCGTGGCGCCTGACCGGTCCAGGTCTGAACGCGCCTTAGAATGGTTTTCTCAGTCTTTTCACCGAAACCAGGGAGGTCGCGTATCCTGTGGGTTTGTGCGGCGCGCCTAAGGTCCTCGATGCTGCGAATCTTGAGATCCCGGTAAAGGACCTTTACACGCTTTGGCCCGAGACCCTCGATTTGCATCATGTCACTCAGCTCTGCCGGTACCCGGGTTTCGATCCGTTCGAGTTGGGGCAGACGGCCATGCTCAACGATGGTTTTAATCTTGGCGGCGATTTCCTTGCCAATTCCGGGTAACTCGGATAGATCTTCTTCTTGTGCCACCATCTCCCCCATGCTGCGTGAGTGGCTGCGAATCGTCTGTGCTGCGTTGCGGTAAGCCCTTACTCGAAAGGGGTTGGCACCGTCAATTTCAAGCAGGTCCGCGAGACGGTTGAAAAGGCGGGCTATGTTGACGTTGCTTACGGGCATGACCGATTTCCGACAAAACGAGTATTGGCAGGCAACTTTAGCATTCATCGCCGTACCGGGCTGTAGAGGGAATTAAGAGAACGACTCAGCTAGTGGCGTGAGCAAAGCTCAAAGGAGCTCGGCAGCTGTTTCTCACCTCAAAACGGGACGATCTTGTCGGACTCAGCAACGATGTTGAATAGACCTTGCAGTATGTGCATTGAACAATTTCTTGCGTCGTCTTGTATTGGCAGCGTTAGTTTTACCCAGGGTCAGATAAGGGTATGTCCGAAGGAGTTGATTTCTATCAATGATGGGAGCGACACACTGGAACAAAATATCGTAAATTCTTATTCCAGACGTTGAGGGACCTGCTGTTTGATATTAACCGGTTTTGCCAGGCAGAGCAGGGGCAGTTTGCTTAACGCATAACCAGCGGTGGCTTCTTATGATCAGTATTGGGATGCTAGGCTGCGGCAACATCGCCGGGATAATCGAATCCCAAGGCGGTACCATGGTGAAGATCGCCGCTTGCTACGACAAACAGTCTCAGAGGATGGAATCCTACGCGCAACGAACACGGGCGCAGCAGTGCACGGATTTCGATTCGTTAGTCGAAAAAGACTATTCCTTATTGGTCGAGGCCGCCTCGGTTGACGCTGTTCGCGATCATCTCCAGGCAGCCTTGACACGAGGTAAGGATGCGGTGGTGTTGAGCGTCGGTGCATTTTCAGATGCGTCTTTTCTGGCCAAGACGCGGCAAATTGCAGCTGCGAACGGGCGCAGGATCTATGTGCCGAGTGGTGCAATATTTGGTCTAGACAATATCAAGGTCGCCCGCGTCTGTGAGGTCGACCGGTTGGTACTGCGGACAACGAAGCCACCGAGTGCATTGGGTATTGCCGATACCTTGAAACGAGTTTGTGTATTCCGTGGTACAGCGAAAGAAGCAATACAGCGTTTTCCACGTAATATCAACGTTTCCGTAGCACTCGGTTTGGCGGCCGCGGTGGAACCGGAAGTCGAATTGTGGGCAGATCCATCGGTCACCGCTAACAGGCATGAAATCGAGGCGACGGGTGTGTTTGGGAGCGTGTCGATAACCACCGACAACGTACCGTCACCGGGCAATCCAGCTACCAGCTATCTAGCGGCACTTTCCGTTCTAACCCTGCTAAAGAACTTAGATGATCCGTTAGTGGTCGGTACATGAATGAGCATAGCGTATGGTTATTAATGAGGATACTGTAAAAGCATTACTGGCGGCCGCGGCGCCGCTTATCGAGCTTGCAATCACTGAGGACATAGGCATCGGCGACGCCACCAGTGAAGCCATCGTCCCCGTAGACAAGCAATTGACCGGGCGCTTTATCGCCAAGCAACGCGGCACGGTCGCCGGGCTTCCAGTGGTAGAAGCCCTGCTGAAGAAGGTAGATCCACGCCTCGAATTCGAAGCCTGCGTTGAAGAAGGCAGCCCGGTAGAACCCGGTGAGCTCATTGCCACCGCTACCGGCCCGGGACGGGCGCTGCTGTCTGCCGAGCGTGCGGCACTCAATTTCCTGCAACGTTTATCCGGTATAGCGACTCTGACCAAGGTATTTGTGGATGCGGTTGCGACCACTGATACAGTGATTCTTGATACGCGGAAAACGTTGCCGGGATTCCGGGTATTGGACAAATACGCGGTCCGCGCAGGTGGCGGAGTCAATCATCGGATGGGCCTGTATGACATGTTCCTGGTTAAGGACAACCATATCGATGCCGCCGGTGGGCCAACACCGGCTGCCCTGGCAGCGCGGGAAGCACGCCCGGATCTTGCATTGGAAATCGAGGTGCGCAATCTAGACGAGTTAGAACAGGCGTTGAAACTTGAACCGCCGCCTGATCGTATCCTGCTGGACAACATGGATCTCGACACGCTGCGGAAGGCGGTGTTGCATGTTGGCGGTCAAATACCATTGGAAGCGTCGGGTGGAGTTACTATTGACAACGTTGCAGCTATCGCCGCCACAGGGGTCGACGCCATCTCAGTGGGGGAATTGACCCATTCGGCAAGCGCACTCGACATCAGCATGAAAACCGCCGCAACAGCGGTGACTATGCAGTCACTCATACAGGAAGCACAGCGCCTTAAGAGCGAATTGGATGGACGCATCGCTATCCTTGGACATCATTACCAGCGCGATGAGGTGATCGAGTTGGCCGACTTTCGCGGTGACTCGCTAGGGTTAGCACGTGATGCTACTGCTACCGACGCTGAGTTCATCGTATTCTGCGGCGTGCATTTCATGGCGGAAACAGCGGCTATTCTGGCTAAACCCGGTCAACACGTATTGCTGCCCGATCTTGAAGCGGGCTGCTATCTGGCAGAAACCGTCAATACGCAATCAGTCGATAAAACTTGGCAGTCACTCGAGAAGGTGCTTGGTAATGTCGAGGAACAGGTTTTACCGGTAACCTACGTTAACTCATCGGCAGAATTAAAATCCTTTTGTGGCCGACACGGTGGGATTATTTGTACCTCGGGCAATGCGGAAGCGATTCTTCGCTGGGCGTTTGAACAGCGGCCTAAGGTCCTGTTCTTTCCCGATCAACATCTCGGCCAGAATATAAGTCGACGTCTTGGTGTGGCTGACGAACAAATGTTGGTGTGGGACGTCCAACGACCTCCCGATGCAGAAGAAATCAAGGCCGCGAGCGTTCTTTTGTGGCCGGGCGCGTGCAATGTACACCGCCGTTTTAGGGAAAATCACATTGTGATGATGCGGCAACGTCATCCAGGCATCCAGATCATCGTCCATCCCGAGTGTTGTGTCGAGGTCGTTACCCTGGCGGATGATGTGGGTTCCACTGCTCACATAATTCGTCGTATCGACGAGGCCCCGCCCGGTACAACATGGGCAGTGGGCACTGAAGCACGTCTGGTACACCGCTTACAGCATCGCTATCCGGACAAAACGGTTATACCGCTGGCGGATATACCGCCTTACTGCTCAACCATGAGTCAGATTACGCTGGACAAGCTGGTCTACCTACTCGACCAGGTAAACAGAGGTAAACTGCACAACGAAGTCGTAGTGGATAGTAAGGTGTCACATTGGGGCCGTATCGCTCTGCAGCGCATGCTGGAACAATCTTAGCCACCAATGCAGGAATCGAACTCCTGGGAGCACTACGACCACGGCGCAGACATTGGGGTGCGAGGAATCGGCGATACCAAGGCATCCGCATTTGAACAGGCGGCACTCGCGCTAACAGCTGTTGTCACTGACCTAAACGACGTCGAACCCGCCACGCAGATAGAAGTGGACTGCGAGGGCGCGGACGATGAATTGGTGTTTGTTGATTGGTTGAATACATTAATATACGAGATGGCCACGCGAAAAATGCTATTTAGTCGTTTCGAAGTGCGACTTCGGGAAAATGGACTATCGGGACACCTATGGGGTGAGTCCGTCGATGTGGTGCGACACCACCCTGCAGTTGAAGTCAAGGGTGCCACACTGACTACCCTGTCTGTGACCCAAAACGAGAACAGACAATGGGTAGCACAGACCGTTGTGGATGTATGACGATTCGACGGCCGATCAAAAGCTATGGATCTTAGTTTACTCATTCGCGAATCTGAATTTGCATGGCGTATAGAAGCGCACGGAAACATGCGCGTTCCCGCAGTGATCTACGCATCGAAGTCGCTCATTGAAGCGATGGATCACAAAGTATACGAACAGGCCTGCAACGTGGCTGCCCTACCCGGTATCGTCAATGCCTCTTACGCTATGCCCGACGCCCATTGGGGATACGGTTTCCCTATTGGTGGCGTAGCAGCGTTCGATCCAAAACTAGGGGGTGTCGTTTCTGCAGGTGGTGTCGGTTTCGACATTTCTTGCGGCGTGCGTACGCTGAGAACCGGGCTTGAGCGACATCAAGTGGAGGCAACCAAGGCAGAGCTGGCGGATCGGTTGTATCGGGCGGTTCCCGCCGGCGTCGGGAGTGTGGGTGCAATTCACCTCACAATGCCGGAAATGGATCAGATGTTAAAGGGTGGTGCTCAGTGGGCGGTAGACAAAGGTTGGGGCTGGGTCGAAGATCTCGAGCGCATCGAGGAACACGGCTGTATGCAGGGGGCTAAACCAGAGCACATATCGGCTAAAGCCAAGAAGCGGCAACAAGATGAAATGGGTACGCTCGGTTCCGGTAACCATTACCTTGAAGTCCAACACGTGAGTGAACTCTATGATGAAGAGACTGCCGCTATATATGGTTTGCACGTCGGTGATGTCGTGTTGAGTATTCACTGTGGCTCACGTGGTTTGGGTCACCAGATTGGAACCGAGTTTCTCAAGCGCATGGCTGTTGCAGCCGGTGAGTATGGAATCGATCTGCCGGATCGGGAGTTAGCGTGCGCCCCGATTGAGTCATCCGTAGGCGAGGATTATTTAGGTGCCATGCGCGGTGCAATAAATTGTGCGCTTAGCAATCGACAGATAATTACCCACTTATCGCGCCAGGCATTTTCAGCCGTTCTGCCGCAAGCAGAGTTACGTTTACTCTATGATGTTTCTCACAACACATGCAAAGTAGAAGAGCACGTTGTGAACGGCAAAGCACAGGAACTTTTCGTCCATCGCAAGGGCGCAACTCGCGCGTTTGGCCCGGGGCATCCGAGCATACCGCAACCGCTGCGCGAGGTAGGACAACCGGTTCTCATCGGCGGCTCGATGGGGACGCATTCGTTCGTGTTGGCGGGCACGAAGGGAAGCGAGCACAAAGCGTTCAGCTCTGCTTGCCACGGCGCCGGGCGGGCCATGAGTCGGCGTGCCGCTTCAAAACGGTGGCGTGGTCGAAGCCTTATCGACGACCTGGGCGATCAGGGCATTGTCATCCGTAGCCCCAGCTTTCGCGGGGTCGCAGAGGAAGCCCCCGGTGCGTACAAAGATGTCACTGAAGTTGTAGATGCGGCGGACGAAGCGGACCTGGCGAGAAAGGTAGCCAAGCTGGAGCCGATGATTTGCATCAAGGGGTAAAGCTCCGGTAGTGAGATGAACAGGACATAGGCGACTCTGTGAACGATCACCCCTTCAGGGCGGAGATTTCGAGATACATCTGGGAAACGAAGTATCGCAATCGGCAGGGAGAGGTCATTCACGATCAAACCATCACCGATACTTGGCGTCGCATCGCCGGGGCTCTCGCGCAGGCGGAAGTAATAGACCAGCGGGGATGGCAGGATCGTTTTTACGCTGCTTTGGAGAATTTTAAGTTCTTACCAGGAGGCCGTATCCAGGCCGGTGCCGGTGTGGACCGGCAAGTCACACTGCTTAACTGTTTTGTCATGGGAACGATCGAGGATTCAATGGATGGGATATTCGACGTGCTCAAGGAAGCTGCTTTGACTATGCAGCAAGGTGGAGGTGTCGGTTGTGATTTCTCCACCCTGCGGCCCAAAGGCAGTAGTGCGCATACAGTGGGCAGTGTCGCCTCGGGACCGGTGTCGTTCATGCGCATCTGGGATGCCATGTGTGCGACTTTGTTATCCACTGGCAACCGGCGTGGCGCCATGATGGCTACCTTGCGCTGCGACCACCCCGACATCGAAGAATTCATCAGCGTTAAACAAGATCCGTTGCAGTTGAGAAACTTCAACCTTTCGGTGCTGGTAACCGATGCGTTCATGCAGGCGGTGGAGCAGGACGACGAATGGCCATTGGTGTTCCCGCACCCAACAACGCGTACCGGGGAATCAGTCACACGCCGGTGGCCGGGACACGACACCCCTGTCCGTTGCTGGATCTATAACCGGATTTCTGCGAGAAGCCTGTGGCAGAAGATTATGCGGGCCACCTATGAATACGCCGAACCCGGCGTGCTGTTCATCGATCGCATAAATCGACTTAACAACCTTTGGTACAAAGAAAACATTATCGCCACCAATCCCTGTGGCGAAATTCCACTTCCACCCTATGGTGCCTGCGATCTGGGCTCTATAAATCTTACCAGTTTTGTCCGCGCTCCTTTTTCGGAACGGGCACTGTTTGATATGAACGGCTTTTGCGCATTGGCCCAAGTCGCGACCCGAATGATGGATAACGTGATCAGCATTTCCGAATATCCGCTTGAACCTCAAGCCGAACAAGCCCGCGGATCACGGCGTATCGGTCTCGGTATCACCGGCCTCGCCGACGCGCTGATAATGCTTGGGTACCGCTATGGAAGTGAGTCTTCCTTACAGTTCGCAAAATCTCTGCTCAAGGCTTTGTGCCACACTGCTTATTGTACTTCCGTCGAACTGGCTAAAGAGAAACGTCCTTTCCCGTTCTTCGTAGGAGAACAGTATGGTAGTGGTGAATTTATACGCACCCTACCGGAAGAAATTCAGGAAATGGTTCAAAGGTTTGGGATCCGCAACAGTCATCTCACGGCGATTGCCCCTACCGGTACGATTAGCTTGTTGGCTAACAACGTTTCCAGTGGTCTCGAGCCGGTGTTTGATTTTTTATACAAGCGTAAGGTACTAGACGCAAACGACCACCAGCGCGAGTATGAGGTGGTCGACTACGCTTGTAGGGTTTGGTGGGAGCTTAATGGTAAAGACATTCCGCTGCCCCCACAGTTCGTCGACGCTCGAAGCCTAGCGCCCGAACGCCATTTAGAGATGCAGGCTGCTGTTCAACCGTTCATCGATAACGCAATCTCTAAAACGATAAACATTCCCTCCGACTACAGTTTTGACGCTTTCCAATCGTTGTACGAAACGGCATACGAAGCAGGCCTTAAGGGGTGTACTACTTTTCGGCCCAACCCCATTACCGGAGAGGTGTTAACAAGTGTCGATGATACCCAACAAGCGGTCCATTGCTGCAGCATTAACCGGGAAGCCGACTGAAAAAAACCGGGGACAGTATACTTTTAAATAAGAAGAAAATGTAAGGCGTATAGTTTTAACGCCTTCTGAATTTCACGAAGGATTGTAAATTTAAAAAGTATACTGTCCCTTATGCCTAATGTCCTATAGGTTTGTCGGTAAAGAGATAGTCTTTCAGTTCCTTGTCGAAAGTCGGGTCTTTTCTGCGTATCCACTCTAAAACCATTGACGCATGTTCTTTTTCTTCATCTCTATTGTGGGCAAGGATGGCCCGTAGTTCATCATCCTTACAAGCATCAACGCGTTGGTTATACCAATCCACGGCCTCTAACTCCTCCATGAGTGACGTAATTGCTCGATGCATATCCCTCGTTTCATCTGAAAGTTCATCAATGGGTTCGTGGTAACCTTCGTTTGCCATAGTATGCTCCGGTCGTTCTGTTTATTTGGGCAGGCAGCCGCGCAATCTTCTGCTTAGTCCAAGGGCGACTCGAGATTCTCGACCACCGCTGCAATAAACCGAGCGGCCTCGCCACCCGTCACCACACGATGATCGAAGCTCAAAGATAACGGTAAGATACGATGTCCTACAACTTTATCGTCAACGATAACCGGACGTTTCTTGATGCGCCCCGCACCCAGTATGGCTACTGTCGGCGGAACGACGACAGGAACTGCGTAACGTCCGGCAAGTGAGCCGAAATTGGATAGCGCGATGGTATAACCGCGCAATTCTTGCGCGGGCACACTACGTGCTCTGACATCGGTCTTCAGATTTTCTAGGCCTGCGAGCAGACTGTCATAGTCCCGATTGGCGACATCCCGCATTACTGGGGTGAACAATCCTTCCACGGTATCCACTGCAACGGCAATGTCGATTTTTTTTAGGACGCGTCGTCCTATTGAATGACTGTCGTACCAAGCGTTTAGGTTAGGCTCTTGCTTGCACCCCGCAACCATCGCGATCAGTAGTCGGATGGTTGTGTCGGTATCTTCGGACCAGTGATCCACGTCGGCATCGTCGAATACGGTAGCAGGGACAATTTCCGCACCCGATTGAGTCATCTTGGTGGCCATGGTTCTCCGCACACCGCGTAGTCGTTCAATCGGCCCCAATTCTTTAAGGCGGTTTGCTACGCGCTTTACATCGTCGGCGGTTACCGTTCCCTCTGGGCCACTCGGGCTCACAATGGCGAGGTCGACGTCTAATTGTCTCGCTAGCGCCCGTACAGAAGGTGTTGCTTTGATAGCAGGACCGGCTTTTCGACCCACCGCCGCAGCTTTTTCCTCCAGCTTCTCATCGCCGCTTACGACTTTTCCCACCACCGTGCCGCTGTCTTCCCTGGCAGGTTTACCTTCGCCTGTAAAGGCAACCAACGGCTTACCAGTTTGCACAATGTCACCAACATCGGCGAACAGTTTTTCGACGCGGCCGCCGTGTGGGGATGGAATCTCGACAATCGCTTTATCTGTTTCGACTGAAACCAGGGGGGCGTCTGCCTTGATCTCATCACCGGTCTTAACATGCCATTCAACGATTTCGGCTTCGGTTAATCCTTCGCCTAAATCGGGCAGGTTGAATATGTTCATTCGAACTTCAACACTTCGTTTACGGCGCCTACTATCCGATCGGTGGAAGGCATATATTGATCCTCTAACCGAAACAACGGCATAACCGTGTCATAGCCTGTAACCCGCTTAATGGGTGCTAGCAGGTTGAACAAGTTATGCTCGGCCAGCCGTGCGGAAATTTCGGCTCCCCATCCACCACTCAATGGTGCCTCGTGCACGATCACACAGCGCCCGGTTTTCTCGACCGAAACCGAAATAGTCTCAATGTCCAAAGGTTTAAGCGTGGCCACATCGATCACCTCTGCAGAGATACCTTGTTCGGCCAACTTGTCGGCGGCGACCAATGAATCGTGGGTCATCGCACCCCACGTCACTATCGTAACATCGTTCCCTGGACGTATTATAAAACAGACATCTAACGGTAATGCTTCGCCATTGTCCGGAACTTCTTGCTTAACCAGGCGATATATTCGTTTAGGTTCCAGAAAAACAACCGGATCTGGATTTCTGATTGAAGCCAGTAGCAATCCATACGCGCGTTCCGGTGATGATGGAATGACAACACGTAACCCCGGGATGTGGGCAAATAACGCCTCGGTGCTTTCCGAATGATGCTCCGGCGCACGGATACCGCCGCCAAACGGTGCACGCAGGACCATTGGGCAGGTAAGCCTGCCACGGGTGCGGTTGCGTATCCTTGCAGCATGATTCAATATTTGATCGATTGTAGAACAGGCGAACCCCATGAACTGGATTTCGGCAACGGGTATCAAGCCTTGCGCCGCCATCCCGATCGAGACCCCCCCGATTAAGGTCTCGGACAAAGGTGTATCAAGAACGCGCTCGTCACCAAACTTGTCCAGTAAACCTGCAGTTGCCCTAAATACACCGCCATCAATACCGACATCCTCGCCTAGAACGAGCACGTTCTTGTTGTCTGACATTTCCCGAGCGAGCGCCTGGTTGACTGCCTCGACCAGCGTGATTTCAGCCATGATCCTCACTAATCAGCGCAGCGTCGAGTTGGTGCTGCAACGAAACCGGCAATTCTTCGTATAAATAATCAAACATGGCTTGGCTTGGTTGTTTCGGTGTCGCCAGGTACTGCTTTACCGCTTCCTCCACCTTCTGTTTACATTCCTGGTTTAGTTTTTGATCATCCTGGTCTGACCACATCCTCGATTTGATCAGGTAAGTTTTCAATCGATTGATCGGGTCGTTAGCTCGTTGTAATTCGACTTCGCTTTCATCGCGGTAGCGGCTAGCGTCGTCTGCGGTAGTATGGTCACTGAGTCGGTAGGTCAATGCTTCAATGAGCCGTGGTCCCTCTCCGAAACGTGCTTCGTCGATTGCACGTTCAGCCACAGTACGCAAGGCAATCACATCGTTGCCGTCTACCTGTTCATTGGTCACACCTGCCGCAATGGCCTTTTGTGCCAGGGTTTGTGCAGCAGTTTGTTTTTCTACCGGTACCGATATTGCCCATTGGTTGTTGCTGACTACAAATATAACTGGAAGGTGCCATGCACCGGCGGCGTTCAGTGATTCGTAAAAATCACCTTTCGATGTAGCTCCGTCACCAAGGCAACATACAGCGACACGTTTTTGACGCCTCATTTTGAATGCGTAGGCGACACCAGTGGCGTGACAGGCGTGGCTGCCAACGGGAATAGAGACCGGAAAGTCCTCACGCGGACCTTGGTAGTCGCTGCCGCGCTCATCACCTCCCCAAAGCAGAAACAACTCAGTCATAGTTACACCACGCCAGAGTTGGGCACTGAATTCTCTGTACGAGGGCACTAATACATCCTCGGTCCACATGCTACTGGCTATTGCAGTACCGATTGCCTCTTGCCCTAGTGAGGATGCGTAGGTTCCCAAACGTCCCGTACGCTGGAGGTTTAGAGCTGTTGTGTCGAAGGTGCGGGTCTGTACCATGGTTCGGTAGAGCGGGAGCAGCACCTCCGGGTCATTGGCCCAACGGGGCAAAGGGGTAGACACGACTTTGCCGTTGGCATCTAGGTAACGGGTAAAGTTGACCTCAAACCTCGCGACGGTTCCGGATCTTTCTGGGGGAGACTTTCGCATCTCTAGGGGCCTCGCTGGGCCAACGATATTCCTCTGGAGCGTACCAACTGCCGAG
Source organism: Arenicellales bacterium (assembly GCA_030066885.1). Taxonomy (GTDB): domain Bacteria; phylum Pseudomonadota; class Gammaproteobacteria; order Arenicellales; family JAANXG01; genus JAHEKE01. The sequence goes on from JASJAT010000026.1 coordinate 28,504, forward strand.
TATGGCCAAATCGGTAACCAGGGAGATTGACGGAAATCAAACTCAACGCGATTGCGGATCGAGTCTTGATCTAGGTCAGACGCTCGAAGCTTGAGTTATGATCTATTCACAATGAGTTAATAGCCGGAGATTATTGCGATGGAAGATGCCTTCCGCTTTGCCGATGAATTAGGCCCGACCAAGGTCATCTATGTATATGAGCCGGTCCTGGGGCTGAAGGCGATTCTGGTCGTCGACAACGTAGCGGCGGGACCCTCGATTGGTGGATTGAGAATGGCACGTGATGTGAGCCTGGAAGAATGTTTTAGATTGGCCCGCGCAATGACGTTAAAAAATGCAGCGGCTGAACTTCCACACGGAGGCGGCAAGTCGGTATTGTTTGGCGATCCAAAGATGCCCAAGCCAGGCAAAGAGAAGTTGGTTCGAGCATTCGCATCTTCGTTACGCGACACCAAAGAGTATATCTTCGGACCTGACATGGGCACGGACGAAGAATGCATGGCGTGGGTGAGGGACGAGATCGGCCGGTCGGTTGGGCTGCCACGGGAGGTCGGCGGTATTCCATTGGATGAAATTGGTGCTACAGGCTGGGGAGTTGCTCACGCAACGGAAGTTGCCGCTCAGTATTGCGATTTGGAACTACAAGGTGCCCGAGTTGTGGTTCAAGGTTTCGGTGCTGTCGGTAAACATTCGGCGCGTTTTCTTGCGGCTAAAGGCACGGTGTTGGTTGGTGCATCCGACTCGAGAGGCACGATCAGCAATCAAGATGGATTAGACATAGATGCGCTGGTTGAACTTAAAGACGCAGGCGGGAGTGTCGCGGATTATGACAATGGAAAGAAGCTGAGTGTTGATGAAGTAGTCGATATCGAGTGCGATATCTGGATACCGGCCGCTAGGCCTGACGTACTGCGAATGGACAATGTTGCTCGTCTTAAAACCAAAGTGGTTGCACAAGGCGCGAATATCCCGGCAACGGCGGATGCTGAAAAATATTTGCACGGGCAGGGCGTAATCAGCATCCCTGACTTCATCGCTAATGCCGGTGGAGTCATTTGTGCTGCGCTGGAATACCAGGGTTCGAACGAAACAACGGTGTTTGAAGTCATAGAGGATAAACTCAGGCGTAACACCCAGTTGGTGCTGGATGCAGCCTTAAAAGAAGATGTATTGCCGCGCCAGGCTGCGCAAGAACTTGCGGGTGCCCGGGTAAGAAAGGCAATGGATTACAGGCGATGGTCGGTTTTTTCCTCTGCGCCCGGTTTTTTATGATGTCTAACGGTTGATTTAAGGGGTTGTTAGACTTAAGTGTAGCGTGACGACTACTTCTTTGAGTTACTACCACCGTGGGGGCAGGTGTCCTCTCCTGGGGACAACCATTCCAGAACATTTTGCGGATATCGCTGAACGTTACCCCGACAACGAAGCGGTTGTCTCCATACCGCAAAAGTGTCGACTTACCTATTCACAATTGGTGAACAAGGTAGATGCACTGGCCGGTGGTCTATCGGGTATGGGATTTACAAAAGGTGACCGCATTGGAGTTTGGTCTACCAATAACGTCGAATGGTTGCTGTTGCAGTTGGCGACTGCGCGTATCGGCGCCATCCTGGTCAATATCAATCCGGCTTACCGGCCAAAAGAGCTGGCTTATGCTCTGGAAAAGTCGGAGGTCCAGGGATTGTTTGTTATTCCGGCTTTCAGGAAAAGTAACTACGTCGACATGTTGGTCGAACTCATACCCGAGTTGAAATCAAATCAGCCGGATAGATTAAACAGCAACGCCTTTCCACTGCTGCGCCGAATAGTTGTCTATGAACCAACCAACCCCGATGGCACCCAAGCACCGTACCCAGGGTTCACTACCTGGCCACAGGTGCTTGCTCTGGGTGAAGGGCATTGCTCCATGGACGTGTACCTGGATATCGATGATCCGATCAATATCCAATACACATCCGGCACTACCGGGTTTCCCAAAGCGGTGCTGCTGACCCATCACAATATTCTCAATAACGCTTATTTTTCCGCCAAGGCAATGTGTTTCGACAGCACGGATCGGCTGGTAGCGGCGGTGCCCTTCTACCATTGTTTCGGCATGGTACTGGTTAATTTGCTGTGCTTGTCGGTTGGGGCTTGTATTGTTATACCCAGTGAACATTTTGACGCGTTAGAGGTATTGCAGGCCATCGCAAATGAAAGATGTACCGGTTTGCATGGTGTACCGACAATGTTTATTGCGGAGCTCGAGCACCCTAAATTCCATGAGTTTGATCTTTCGAGTCTTCGTACCGGTATTATGGCGGGTGCACCTTGTCCGCCGGCACTAATGCAACGCGTGATCGAAGACATGCACTGCCAAGATATCCTTATTGGCTACGGGCAGACCGAAGCGTCGCCTCTGACTCATATAACCGCCAGGGATGACAGCGTGGAACGACGCATTAACACCGTTGGCAGAAACCTGCCCCACCAGGAAGTCAAAATAGTCGATCCTAAAAACCGGCAAGCCGTGCCGTTGGGTCAACCGGGCGAAATATGTTTTCGGGGTTATCACATTATGCAGGGATACTATGGCGACACTGAGGCGACGCATAAGACGATAGACGAGCACGGTTGGTTGTACTCAGGCGATCTTGGCGTTATGGATGCGGATGGTTATGTGCAAATAACTGGGCGCTTGAAGGAAATGATTATCCGCGGGGGTGAGAATATCTACCCCCGAGAAATAGAAGATGTGCTTTTCACTCATCCGGATATAGCCGAGGCTGCTGTGTTTGGTGTGCCGGATACTTTATATGGTGAGGAAGTTATGGCCTGGATCCAGTTGCGCGACGACGCATCGATAACTGAGACCGAGATAAGAAAATTTCTCAAAGACAAAATTGCTCATTTTAAAATCCCCAAACACATCTGGTTTGTAACAGAGTTCCCTATGACAGTCACCGGGAAGTTACAGAAGTTTCGTATGCAAGAGATCGCTCGACAAAAGATGGAAAAGAGTGGCTAGTGGAGAGTTTCTGGTAGCTATAGCAAAGAACACTCTTGTTGGGAGACGCTTCTGCTAATTGTTGGCAAAACAGATAAGATAGAAATCAAAAGGACAGGTTTCATCCTTTAAACTTTTCACTTGTCACTTTGTTCTAAGCAGTTTGATCCAAATCAATAAGGCCCAAAGTATGGCAACTTAGGATGAATTCCCAACTATGATGCATCTGATCACATACCCAGGAGGGAGCAATGATTAATACCTTACTGGCCGCGACGGATGGTTCGACGCACGCGCGTAAAGCTCTAGAGGTTGCCGTAGATTTAGCAGCTAAGTATGGCGCTAATTTAGTCGTTATGCATGTAATGGGTCATGGCGAAGTTCCGGAAGGGTTGGCTCACATGGCCGAGATAGAACATGTTGTTGAACCAGAACCGGCTGACTATTCACTGCCGCGGGCCGCTGTCAGCCATGCCGGTGAAAAGCACTCGCGAGACAATCGTATCCACGCGTTCATCGGTGAGAAGCTTCTTGAAGAAGCGGAGCAACTGGCCAAGAAGAGTGGCGTTACGAAAATACATTCGGTTATGGAAGATGGCGACCCAGCGAGTCGTATACTAAAGACTGCAGAGACCCACAACGCCGACTTTATTGTCATGGGAAGTCGTGGGCTCGGTAATCTTAAGGGGCTTCTCATTGGCAGTGTTTCGCAAAAAGTGAATCATCTTGCTCAATGCACCTGCGTGTTCGTCAAGTAGCGGCACAAATTTTCCACATCGATGTTAGTTTGCTACCGCACGTATGCCGACT
>JASJAT010000027.1 GCA_030066885.1 Arenicellales bacterium
CTCTCTCTTTTTGAATACTGTTAACGCGTTTGATGCGGGCTATCCCCCACAAAATGGTTAATAGAATAAGTACCCCGAGAGAACCGTATACTACCAGCGCAGAAGGTATAGCCAGCCACAAAACAAACAGGCCAAGAACAACTAAGGTGCCTATGTAGAAAAAGATTCGATCATCCAAATTAGCAACACTCCATTTATGATGCTTTTGAAGTCCTTCGCCTTGCTTTGACTGGGCCTGTGCTGCTGCTATTTGTGCCTGCGATATGCTTTGTTCTGGATCGGACATGACTGAAATTCCTCACCTTACTGTATCCGAAGACTCTAGAGACAACTCACACGCAAAAACTATACGCTCGTTGCATCGATTATTGAACGACTGGGGCCTATGTCGCATCCGGGACCCAGTATCTCAGGTACAAAAGCGCAAAGAGGTCATAAATAAAGTGGAGTTGAACGGGAACCAGCAGGCTATCAAACATCTGGTAAAGGATTCCTATATAGATCCCCATGATTGTGGCAACTACGGCATAAATGGGTGTTATCAGGTGGGCCAAACCAAACAAAATGCTTGCCGGTAAGATGCCTAGTTGAGTCTGAATCACTCCGCGAAAGAGCATTTCCTCGGCAATACCTGCAATCAGTGATATCGCGATAAGATCCAGGATGCGTGCTTGTGAAAATACAACCTGCAGGGTCAGTAGCGTTTTCTGAAGTGAACCTATCCAAGAGATCCGGCTAGCTTGGCGAGACAGCGACCACACAAATAAGGCTGCAGGCAATACAGCAGCCAGTGAACCCACAGCCACATCCCTTCCAAGATCGTAGGACACGGGCAAAAGATTGATGTCCAACCATAGGGCGAGCAACACAGCGAGCACTAAGACCGCGCCTTCCGCCAGCAACGCGATAGTTAGAAGCCGGATACGCGATATAGGCATGTTGAAAAACGATACAGATGTCGGCCAGTGTTGTTCACCGACGTGCAAAGAGGCACCGCTTTCACGACCGGATGCCGCCCAGGCACGACGCCGGGATTGTGGGTGAGGAGCCTTGTGTCCTTATTGATGTCACCGGTTTTGGCCAACACAATGACATAGCTCAAACATATACAGGCTCGAGAATGGGCCCATTAACTCAATTTTGAGCCTGATTCTTCATTTAAAAAGGCAGGGCACTCCCCTTTTTGTGCCTGTAGATACCATTTCTCAAATAGTGAACAGCGGGAATCCCCCTCTGGCGGTGCCCAGTTAGCAAAATCCTTGTCGGTTGTCTTGATATATGGGCCCGGTTTAACCTCAAACAGAACCGTACCCGGCATGAGTGAAACTATCGTGTGCCATGTGTTGGACGGCACCTCGACTCCTCTTATTTCGCCCTCCGCCTCCAATTCCACGCGGTCAAGTACGCTCCCTTGATCATCAAAAATGAGTACTGCGGCGGTTCCGCGCAATACTACAAACAATTCCCAACGACCTACCTCCGTATGTCGGTGTGGTTGAACATAGGTTCCCGGCTCAAAAGCGTTACAGAGGCGCTGAACGGGATCGTCGAGAGAAGGGTGTAGGTTATGGTTTTTGCGCAAACGAGGGGACAGACTGGCCTGTGTGCTTAAATTGGTTAACAGTTGATCAGTGATTATATTGAGTTTGGACATAAGATTTGTACGTGCTTGGTTACAGGTTCTTTCTCCTGCCATGTTAGTAGCCATACTGAAACCGGCCTTCCCACCACAATTTTACGTTCATTTCTGACCGATTAAACCAGTTGGATACTAATAGCGTGAGTGACTCTTGTGTCGACAAAACCGGTTTAGGTTAACCGTGACCAAGGTGTGAACACGATTGTGACCGGCGTACACATCCCCTTCACTCAGTAGTCGGCAAAGTTAGTAGCACTCTCAAATCTAAAGGCAACACGATGCAAAACCTTAAACGGCTCGTTTCTGCAACACTACAATTCACTTTGATATTTTCGAGTGTACAGTTGGCTCACGCTCAAGACCGCTCCGGTGGAATACAATTCAAACCTGATCGATTAAGCTTTGGCACTGCGAGTGTCACGGTTTGTCGGCCGAAAAAAATTGAAGCGACTAACCTGACGATGACGGCCATTTCAAACCCGGAATTCAGGGTGGTCGATTCGAAGGCCTTTAAAGTTCAGAGCCGTTTTAAATGTCCCGATCCGTTAGAGCCAGGTGAAACTTGCCGAGGATATATCAACTTCTGTCCGCCATATTACGAAGTATATGAGGGAACACTTGTCTTCACCGGCAGCGAACAAAAAATCCCCATGACTGGTGAGGGACGGTCTAGCAATCAAGAATGAAAATACCCGTCCGCTGACACCTTAGTCAGCCGATTATTCGTAGACTTCTGGATATACGGTGACCACAACTAACTGATACGGTGAGGTCTATCGTATAGTCAAAGTGGGGACACTATACGAGGAGTTACACCGGTTCAGGTGGGCTTGTGCACGGTACTGTTAATGATTGGTCCAGACAATCATAAGAACAACGATCACAGCGCGCGCCAAAACTAATGCCAATCCATCCGAGATAATCCACTTAAAGCAACGCCTTTTATGTTTCAACCATTGGGCCGGTCAAGCTCATATCAGATTGATCATGGCATGCATATGAGCTATGGTCGCGATCCAAAAAGAGGTCTGAGAATGTCAGTTATTGGTGCGCGCCTTACAAACCTGCTGTTGGCAATACTGATCATGCTGGTTATCACCGGTTGTGATCAGATCGAAAACTTGACGAGCGGTGGCGGCAGCGAGAAGAAAACCCCGACACAGTCCGCCTCTGGGACTATCGCCGACAATGGCGAGTCGGGGGAGACGAAGGATGAAGGTGCCGGCGTGGAAACCGCTGCAGAGGGCTCCAACTCATCGGTTGATGACGCCTCAGACGAGAACAACGTTCTTGCGGAAGCGAGTGTGGAAGAGGACTCCGAGGACGAAAACTCCAAGTCCGATGAATCGTCGAATCCATACGCACACCGTAATGTGGAGCAGTATCCGCGCCTGCCCAGCAACGTGACCTGGAAGCCGATCTCTGCCTCGTCCGGGGGCAACCTGACTATCATCCTCTGGGGCCGCGGTGGTGGCGAGAAGAACTACGAGAAAGGTTCACTCCGGATCGAGTACAACGGGGGGGTGAAGTATCCGGTTAAGGAGGGGCCCCGCCATGACGGCGCCCCGAGGTTTTTGTTCGACGTACAGGGCGGGTGGTTCGAGGGCAAAGATCCCGTTCTATTCTGGAATCTCGGTGCCAATCGCATCGTGCATCCGGAGCGCCGACAGGGCAAGAACGAGGAGTAGGTCCTCTACCCAGACGGAGTCAGAATCTCAGATGGCCGCATCCTGTCCCGGGGTGGCTACTTAGATGTTAGCAGCAACTTGCAGTTTGGTTTATGGGCACTAAATTAATCACCGCGTGGTTAGAGCGTGAGTACCACAAGCCCCATATTTACCAAGACGACCAATATCCAACCACTTTTAACGTCTTTACCCGTGGCTCCGTGTTCTGCTGGATCGTATTTATCGTAAGTGGTTTGCATGGCGATCACCTACTGTCTTCTATGGTATCTATATGTTCCCATATCAATCTTTATAAAGATGTGATTTTCATCACAAGCACGATTGAATACCTGAGTGATTTAGTCGGGTGAAATCACCGAAGGGGAAGTGTATATTGTGTTGCTGCTCGGGAGTACGATAACTAACAAGAGAGAGGGTTGTTTATGGCCTGTATCCTGGAGTTCAGCCGTATTCCACGCTCCTTATCGATTAATTCAGTTACCCAAGGCCTTATCGCCAAGAGGTTTGGATTAGGTGCGATAAGCTTCGCCGACCTATGAACCAGTTTATTAGACGATCTCGAATAGATCGTCGTTCTGGCGTCGACAGGCGGCAGTCTAATGATCTATTGTATTTTGCGGGTGGAGGCATCGAACACCGAACTCGTGCTGAAAGGCGCAAGCTAGATGAGAGGCGAGTAAATTGGGGGCGACCTGGATTGACGAATCTCTAACCCCATGAGCAATCCCCCTCCCCCACGGGTGGACTTATGGCGGTCGAACACTGCGGCAGATCTCTTCATAGGGCAGCCATTCCATCAGTCTACGAGGTGATCTCGATCAAACCGTGGATCCAGCGACTATGCTAGTTTTGATTAATATCTTTTACAATTGTCGAATCATCCTAGATTTGGAGGTAAGCGATGAATACCCAACGGAAATCTCCCAGACAACTTCTAACGCTTTTAGCAATTTTCATTGCGTTTTGCTCGGCGGCACCAGTTATTGCCGGCGATATTGAAAAGCAGGGTGATTCCTATTTCATCCGGCTACCGGCCTCCCTTGACTATGTGGAAGTAGTCGATCAACTGAAAAACGAAATAATGGGGGCCAACTGGGAAATCGTGCATGTTCAGAATATTGACGACGGTTTGAACAAAACCTATGGCCTGAATATTCAGAATAAGGTTATTTCAGTGTGCCAATCCCAGTACCTTTCTCAGGCTATCAGTGACGATCCGATGATCTCGTTGATCGTACCGTGTCGTTTCACGGCGTTTCGGGATCCCGAGTCGAATGAAATCATAATCGGCTTCGCCGATCCTGCTGCGGAAGCCAGGGCCATCGGCATCAAAAAAGCCGCTGCGGCAGAAGTGGCCGCGAAAGAATTACAAGAGGTGTTGAACTCAATGCTGACTCTATATGGCGAAGAGTAATGAATTCATGAGATGAGTTTTACACGGAGTTGGGTACGCGTTTGCGGTTACCTTCCCTATAGCAACGGGTTATGAAATTCCCCTTCAAATTACATCTATTGCAAACTAGAAAAAGACACCAACCGTAACACCTATTCTTGATTTCAGGTTCCTTAGCTTATATTCCGTAGCGAGCTTGGAAGCTGGTCCGCGGGGTCCGGTCGTCCTACGGCGGCCCAGCGTCTCTGCATCTCAGGGTCGTCGTCGGTGCGTATTCGGGGCAAGTCATCATTGATGTCCAGCCAGGGCACCTGGCTTTCAACACCGTAATGCGCGGTAGGTGGGAAGTCTGCGAGATTATCCATAGCCCCGAGCCGAATTGAGTAATAGTCCCCCTCATCCGGGGCGTAGTGGTTGGTGAACAAGGTCGTGCCACAGTTGCCACAAAATCCACGTTCCCCGATCAACGAGGATGTGTACATCTTGGGCTCATCGCCAAAGAATCGAACTGCTGCCTTTTGGTATACCGCCGCTGCATTGAGTGGTGCACCAGTTGCCAGCTGACAGAATCTGCAGTGACAGTATGCAACCAAAATCGGTTCTTCAAAAGTTTCGAATCTCACCCCACGGCATAAACACCCGCCCGTTGCTAGGGGCTTTTTCTTCGCACTTGTAAGGTAGGGCCACCCAGGTTGATCCTCACCACCTGACTGGAGATTGGCGAATCTAGTCTGATATATGCGCACCGGCTGAGCAATGTTCTTCAACTTACGATGTCCTAAGTCGTCGAAAACTTGGTCGGTCTTTCCGGCTATCTGTTCATACACCGCACCAGAAATACACACATTGCCCGGTTCGGCCAGCTCTTGAATTCTCGCAGCCAGATTAACCCCATCCCCATAAATATCGTCACGGTCGTGAATCACTTCACCAAGATTAACACCGACCCTGAAAAGGAATCGTTCTTCCTCAGGAATGCCCATGTTCTGTTCAGACATCTGGCGTTGAAACTCAACGGCAGTTGCTACAGCTTCGGTGACACTTTTGAACTCCCCCAAGATGGCATCCCCAGCTTCATGAATTTTCTGACCACCGTGTTTTTCGATTAGGGAGGTTAGTAGGTTAAGGCTTATATCCAGCTGCTTGTGGGTTTTCTCTTCATCATATCCGGTAAGTCGACTATAGCCGGCCACGTCAGCGTAAAGAATAGCTGCGAGATGTCGCTCCATTTTTAACCTCCGGTGGGGATTGAAATTTAGATTAACAGTAGGATCCCAAACAGTCCATCTAACTTTCAGAACAGTTGATTAGATGTCTGTACGGAGTCGACTCTGGCTGCGACGCAACAGGCTTAGGTTAGATCTACGGCTATTAATATGCTCCCCGGCGAATTAAACTTTCTTCGAGATTAAACCAGTACCAGAAATCATCCCCATGACTTATCGCCTCTACTATGCAGATGACAGTGCCGCAATGGGTGTCCGAGTTGTCCTCGAGGAGATCCAGGCTGCCTACGAGTTGATACCCACCAGTATCTCAATGGATTCGCCGCGCGATCCGGAAGTGCTTGCACTGAATCCCAATGGCTGGATACCCATCTTGTTGTGGGAGAAAGGTGTAATTTACGAATGCGGTGCTATTACAACGTTTCTATGTGATCGTCACCCGCAAAATCAGTTGGCCCCTGGTATGGATGACGCCGAACGAGGTGTTTTCCTTCAATGGCTGTTCTTCTTCTCAAGCTCCCTACAGAATGCATATCAAATGTCTTATTACCCGTGGCGATTTTGTGATACCAAAGAAGATGAAGCCAGCGTCAAACGTCGCTCGGTTACACGGCTGCGTGAGTTGTGGAAAGTGGTCGACGACGCTATTGGTGAAAACGACTGGTTGTTGGGTAAACGCTTCAGTGCGGTGGATGTTTATCTTTTTATGCTGACCACTTGGTTGTCGGAGTCCCTCGACCACCCTTCAGTCGATTCGTTCGCCAATGTAAACAGAGTTGCAACAAACACCATGCAACGCCCTTCAGTCCAACTCGTCTATCAGGCCTACATAGACGAGGTTTGCACCGGACAGTGACGCTATTCTCAGTACTCCCAAGGCAAATGACGTAAGAAATCTATGACGTCCGGTTACACTACCACCGTTGCCCATGCCCTTCTAATCTTGCCAACGCTGCTGAGCACATGATAGATAAGGACCTTTTATAGGAGTGCATTCATGCCATTGTCGTCGACCGTTGCCAGACAGCTATGTACAAAAGCGGAACTTCAGCTCTTTAAGGAAAGTCTAGCTCGCAACGTCAAGAATTTAGATACGAGGTCTTTAAAAGCGCGATTAGCACGTGCTCGTAAGCTTCGCGATAAATATTTCAGCTTAGCGCATCAACAGGATCGAGAAATCCGCGGCAAACAACCACCGCGTCGAAGTCGAGTTGTGCGAGGAAATGAAAACACGCGAAAGAAAGCACAACTTTTCCAGGAAGCTCTTGCGCGATTTGAGAAGCGCCAAAAGGAATTGGAAGCGGCGTCTGCTGCATCAACGAAAAGTCGAGCAAAAAAGAAACCTGTTAAAAAGACGAGTCGCAAAAACACTGCTAATGCGGTCAGTAAAACTACGAAGAAAAAGAAGACAGCCGCCAAAAGAAAGCAGGTTGCAAAAAGCAAAAAGACAAATCCAGACTCAGGGAAAGCTCTACGAGTATCAGCCAAGGCTAAACGGTCGCGTTTTACTGCAGCAGGACAGACCCGGATACAAAAGCACATGTCCGCACAAAACCGTCGGCGGCAGGCGAAACGCGATTCCCGATAAACAGGACTTCCTCTCTACCGCCGATGGGCGAAACTATCCAATCGCACAATGGAGCACTTACCAGCCAGGTACTATCAGCTCTCTCCAAAGCAGATATTCAAGAAAACCCAACTTCCCAACCGGCCTCAGTGGCATGATGTTGATCAGTTTCAAACACCTTACCTAAAGGCTGTCCGCGATATATAGAGAAGAGTGGTGACTACTTTACTAACCCCGCGAAATCCGGGTTAGTGATCACTTTTGAAATCACATTTTGTACCGCTGGCATTAATGATTGTGCTGCTTGGTTACAGGCTGTTTCACCGAAGAAACTGGTCGTATACGAATAACTATCAGATGCGGATACAGACTGGCCATTCGTTGAATTAACCGTAAGCGTAAGATCCCATCTTCCCGACATTGATGAGAGACCGATGTGGTCGAGATTTCCGGTTATAGTCACAGGTGCTGTAGTTGAATAAAGTTCAGCTATCTGCAACTCATCAATGAAAGCTTCCTGAATGAAATGTGCAAATGAATCTCCATCCGGTGTTTTTATAGGCCCTACGGCACGACAATTCACTTCTCGCAAATTCGGCTTGGTAGAAGTAAATTCACCTACATTAATCTTAATATCCCCAAGTGCCCGTAGCGCAGTTACATTGTCAGCAGATATTGAGTATCTGTCTACAGCATAGGTAGAACAACCCGCAAGCATTGCCATGCTCATAAGTAGTATTAACTTCTTCATTAGCGAGACCCTCCTTTCTCAGTGTTGGTAGATCGCATTACAACGCGTAAAGCTTTCTTTTCGTCTAGTTTCATGTACATCACGTTTCTCCATTTGGAGTCAAGATTCTCGGCACCATAGCGCTTAGAATTTAAAGGGCTGACGCAATGGAAATAATGATTGCCTGTGACTTATGACCTCCACGCAACGGCTCTTTAGCTTGCTCGGCTTTGGTCACCTTAAATGGGCCGCGTATTGTGGCATTAGCTGAACCTCCAGGCCCGGTACAGGTACCAGTCCCATTTGATGACCCAGTAATGTCATTACCTGCAATCGTCCCTCGATAGGTAACGTTTACTGCCGAACAGGTGACGTTACCGACAGACGCAGAGGGTATCGCGCCTGTTGCGACAAAGTTTGTACCGTTCAATGTTCCTTTGTATTGGGTTCCGTCAACGTCTGTTACGGTCACGTTGCCAGCACCGTCGATAACGATTCTCAGTGGGAACGTTTGCGAGGGTGAGGTTTGCCCACGTATCACAACTTGGAGTGTTTCGTTTCCGTTATAGATACCGACAAATTGGGAAGTACTGCCAGCACCGCTATCCGATCCGCCGCCGCCACAAGCAGTCAATAGAACAGCAACACATAGCAGGTTTGAGTAACTGGTAAGGCGTTTAACTGACTTAAGCATTTTTGGTTCCTCCCGTTATTATTGTGAGTGACCACCAAAATGCTCCTGAATCCTTATCTCCCGTTGACCTAAACTATACGCCTACTTTGGAAAATTGAACAGTCATTCAAAATATGAACAACCAAGTCTAAGCCTGGTTTGGCCTTTAAACTATTATATTTCTCGACAAAACTTGCGCTTAGTCAGCTTTTGGCTGGGTTCCGAAGTTACGACGCAGTATAAATATTTCAAAACTCAGCAAGATAGGTCGGGCAGTTCCGAATCAAACAACGGCCATTCGTATTTCCTTAGCTTAATAAAACCTCATCCGTCAAAAAACGATCCCTTTCCTGTCACTCGTGATTACGGTTTAGCGCAAGTTTTAGTGATTGATAATGTGAACCGTAATCACTAGGGATTACATATGTGTCCGACTCTTTTCTGGATCGTAAAAGGGTGTGTTCTCAACCGTGGCGCTACAAGTAAAGTTATCTCCAACCACATTCAATTGCGTGCCTGGAGTAGTTGTGTCTGGTCGCAGATGAACAAGTGCAAGCGATTTTTGCATACGGTGCGACCAGGCGGGGCTGTTGACAACGCCGACTTCTTCATCTTTCAGAAGTAGTTTTTCGCCCCCGGCCAGTGCGTCGTTGTGATCGGCGACAATGCCGGCAGCTAGGAAACGCTCTTTTCCCATTAACGCAAATACCGCTTCCTTACCACGAAAGTCGCCTTTGTTTAGACTAACGGTAAATCCCAATCCCACTTCCCAGGGGCTGTGCTCGTTAGTCATATCATAACCAAAGAATAGTAGGGCCGCTTCGATACGTACTTTATCGAGTGCAGTGAAGGAACACGGCATAATGCCCTCATCGGCACCATGCTCCAAGATGTTATCCCATAGATCACAAACTAGTGAGCGATCGGCGAGAATCTCATACCCGCGCTCTCCAGAATAGCCGGTACGGGAGATACGGCACTTGTGGCCAAATAGTTCAGTTTCCTGGTGATGGAAGTACTCAAGTGACGCAAGGTTCATGGGCGTATATTGATCAAGCAAAGCTAGGGCTTTGGGACCCTGCAAGGAGATATTATGCAGGTCGTCGTCAAACTCGATATCTACATTCTTACCAGCTGCTGACTCCTGGAGTCTTTCCATACTCTCACCCGAACCATGACATAAATACCATTCGTCGCCCCCGTTGTTGGCAATAATCGCGTCGTCACAGACCGTCCCCCGTTCGGTCAGAATCGCACCATAAGCGGATTGTCCCGGCCCTACTTTGGTCATGTCTCGGGTAATCAAGTGATCAGCTATCCGACCTGCATCCGCACCACGCAGAAAGACCTTCTTTAAAGGTGACATATCGAACAATCCTGCTGCCTCGCGAACAGCATCGTGTTCATCATTAGGATCAGTACTGTAGGTCCAGGCAGTACCCATACCGTTCCAGTCCTCAAGACCTGAACCTAGATCTCGGTGGCGGGAAGCCAATTCGGAGGTGCGGGGTGAATCGGTCATCGTTGTTCTCCTCAAATAAGCGTATCTAGATTGTTTAGTGCCATTGATCCGGCATCGCTTGTTTCTTGCAGGCAATGAAGTCCTTCAGCGCTTCGTCGATGGCGGGATCAAGATCGGGCAATTGGTATTGATTCAGCATGCCTTTCCACTTTCGAAACGCTCTATGCTGGGCATCCTGACTACCGGCTTCGGTCCACTGCTCAAACGACTGCGTGTTGGCTAACAGATCAGATCGGTAGTTAGCTTTTTCAAAATTAGCGAGGGTATGGTCGACACTGAGAAAGTTTTCACCTGGTCCAGCTTGCCTGTACGCATCCCTCGCCAACTGGTCGTCGTTAATTGTGAGACCCTCCAAAAATCGATACATCATGCCGCAGCGATCCAGATCCATGACAAATTTCTCATAGCCCATAGTCAGTCCACCCTCCAGCCAACCGGCAGCGTGAAACACAATCGTCGATCCCGCCATCAAGGCTGCAGTCATCGAGTCTGCCGATTCCTGCATGGCTTGACCATCGGCCGTTTTAGCGGCGGTGACATGCCCTATCCCACGCAGGGGCAACTGCAATCGCCTGCTGAACTGGCCGAGTGCTAGAGCAGAAAGCGTGGCTTCCGGCGTACCAAAGGTGGGCGCACCGGTTTGTAGATCCAGAGTAGTTAAAAAGTTTCCGTAAACAACGGGCGCCCCTTTACGGATGAGTTGAGTGAGGGCAATTGCGGCGATGGTTTCCGCATGGGCCTGAGCGATTAACGCGGGCTGTGTCACCGGGCCCATCGCACCACCCAACAGAAAAGGCGATATAAAAACACACTGGTTGGCCCGCGCATAAGTCTTGAGCGCGCCTGACATCACACCATCCAGCACCAATGGCGAGTTCAGGTTGATATTGCCCTGTATAACGCAATGGTCTTGCATAAAGTTCTCACCGAATACGATTTTTGCCATATCGATGGAATCTTGCGCGCGTTCTGGCGCAGTGACACTGCCCATGAACGGTTTAGTGGAATAGCGAACATGTGCGTAAACCATATCTAAGTGTCGTTTGTTAACGGGAACATCCACAGGTTCACATACTGTTCCACCTGAATGATGCAACCAGGGTGTGCTGTAAGTCAGTTTGATGAAATTCTGGAAATCTTCGAGGGTGGAGTACCGGCGGCCACGTTCGTTATCCGTCACAAACGGGGAACCGTAACCTGGCGTGAATGACACAGAGTTGTCACCCACGATAATCGAGTGGTCGGGATCCCGCGCATGCATCACGAAATGACTTGGGGCGGTGGCGCACAGCGCCTTAGCGTGACCTGGGTCGAACTGAACTCGTTCGCCTTTTACCGTCGCACCAGCCTGCCTGAAAAGATCCAGCGCCTCCGCATCACCCCGGAATTCGATACCAATCTCGCTGAGGATCCAGTCAGCGTGACGCTCCAATATCTCCAGTCCGTCCTCATCGAGTAGTTCGACAGTAGGAATATTGCGTTTTGCGGTGCCCCGATTTTGGCTTTGCTTTTTCCGTGACTCGAGCTTAGCCATGTGACCCCCACGCCGTTTTGGGGTAAATGCCTTTGGTCGTCTAATAGTTTTGTCCGGCAATGTTTGCAAGAACCCTCAAGTATTCTCTTTTTTAATGGTTAATACCTCATTGTTCGCCTTGTTGGGGATCTAGACAAGTAAAAAGTTTTATACAAGTCGTTTAAATTTATTAAACTCAAACAAATGCGATTTCGGTCCTTTGATGCCTTAAGAGTGTTCGATGTCGTCGCGCGGTACCTAAGCTTTACAGCAGCGGCGGACGAACTCAGCCTGACAAAAGGCGCGGTTAGCTATCAAATCAAACGACTCGAGCGGGAGCTTGGCTTTCAAGTTTTTACACGCCAGCATGGAAGCATCGTTCTGACCGAGAAAGGAAAAAGACTTTGGCATTCATCCCAGGCAGCGTTGAACGGTTTAGAGCAGGATATCGCACAACTGCGTGACACTGCTCCTGAACGCATCACCATTGGAATGTCGACCTACTTTGCCTCCCGTTGGCTATCTCCCAGATTGATGGTCTTTATGACTCACCACCCACAAATCGGTTTGCGAATACAACCGTTGATCGACCTTATTGATCTTAAGACGGAAAATGTCGATATGGCTATTCGATGGGGTAACGGAAAGTGGACGGACATGGAGATCGAATTATTGTTTAACTGTCCGGCTATCCCGACCGCGGGAGCTGGGATCGCGAGCCGCGTCGGTGACATAGGGCTTGAAGCCGCTTTACCAGGTCTGACTCTTCTGCATGATCGTGAAGGGAGCCGAGCCTGGGTTGATTGGCACGAAGCAGCTGGTTTGCCATATCGTTCGACAAGGGATGATTTGGTTATTCCTGACCCAAACGTGCGCGTGCAAGCAGTGATTGATGATCAGGGGCTGGCATTGAACGACTTTTTGGTTACAGACGAACTTTCAAGCGGCCAGCTGTTTAAGATATCCGAGGTCGAGCTGAGTGACTATGGTTATTATTTGGCCTACCCTAACGGTGCCCTCGATGATTTAGGATTGAGATCTTTTCGCGACTGGATAATAACGGAGGCGACCTCATTCAAAACGGGATAGGTCTAGCAGGATTTCTTTGCTAGCTACAGATCGTTCAGCTCCTGCTTTGGGCCGACAAGAGGCATTCGTTGCGCTGCAACATATTTTCAAACCTTAAACGATAGTTTAAGGAGCATCTGCTTTTTTGGTTATTGTCAGATCAAATTGAGTTGTAATTGTAGAACTGAAACGTCAAATCCTGAGTTCTACAGTTTAGATGCTGTTGAAGTTTGCCGCAGAGCATGATGATGTTCATGCGGCTTTCAGGCTGTTGTTTCTCTCCATTGTTAGTTGCTCCATTAACTTTGTATATGCTTCATATCCGCGCCTAAACTTCTCTGGATCGCCGTTCCGGTCTGGGTGGTGTTCTAGAGAAAACTTCATCCAGGCCTGTTTCAATTCATCTTCAGTATATTGATTTCCAAGCCCCAACTTTTTTCTGTAAGTGGAATGGAATAACAACACTTCTAGCTCCCTCAGCACACCTTTGAGCGTATAGTTGTATCTGCTTGGGTCAAGGCTGACCTCCTGGTGACTGTACGCACCACATTTGGCTATTCCACCAGGAGCCCAAACAGTCCAAACGTCAGAACCAACACCATTTTCCATTAAATTCCAGCTACGTCGCTTCAGGGCTATCCTTATCTCTGTCGGGATCTTTGCCATACACCTGTACACCATTCATTGCCTGTTGTTCAGACAACAACTATGACTCTTGCCAAGAACAACAAGACGCTCATTCTCATCTTGTATGTCGTCGATATTGCAGTTCCGTATACAACCTTTTTCCATGTGCCCCAACGCCCCGGATGATACATCTAAAAGCATGCTTGTCTCTTTAACCAAGGTTAACGTTCCCTTACTATCAGGACCTACAGAACCTATACAGTAGCGTTGATTTGACCGGCCTGAATTGGGTTAGAAACTCCTTCGTAGCTGACCCACTGGACATTCTTTCTAGTGCCCATGACAGATGAACTAAAGTTATTCGACACGACGTTGCGTGATGGCCAACTTTCACCTGACGTTCACTTCGGTTCAGATGAGAGAATAGAAATCGCTTGTGCTCTGGAGCGAGCAGGATTGGACGTGATTGAAGTTGCTTTTCCCGGTATGCATCCCGAAGATATTTCTTCTACCAGGCTACTTGTAGAGCGAATCCATAGTGCGACCCTATGTTGCCTGGCTCGTATGAATACAGCAGATATTGATACCGCCGCAGATGTCTTATCCCGTTGCTCAAACCCAAGACTGCATGTTTACCTGGATGCAAAGACGATTCGAGCACTTGACCTAAACAAAGCAGGCGGGGATCAGACTTTACGAATGGTGGAGAAAATGGTGGCTCATGCCCGGAATTTAGCCGCAGAAGTCGAATTCAGTCCCCAGGACACCACCAGGCTAGAACTTGAGTTGTTGGTTGCCGTCACGCGGGCAGCGTTGGCGGGCGGTGCGCGAATAATAAACTTGTCTGATACCACCGGAACGTGTAGTCCCGAAGAGATAAGAACGCTTTTTCAAAGACTCTTTGAGCGAATCCCCGAATTAGATCAAGCGGTGGTTTCGTTGCACGCACATGACCACTTGGGAAATTCTATCGATAATGCCCTGTCGGCTATACAGGCTGGCGGTCGCCAAATAGAAGGAACCATAAATGGGATTGGTCCTGCCGGCGGGAACACTGATATTGTAAAAGTTGTCCAGAGGCTTGAGACGGAAGTGGATCCGCTTGATGTTTACGTGAAAGCAGACTACCAAGGCTTGCAAGAACTCTCAAAGCGGATACCGAAAAGAAGAAAAGGTTAGTCCCCAAATACCGCTGGCCAAAGAACGATAGATCAATTAAGACGGAGGTTTTGGTGCTAACAACGTTCCCGATAATACGAGAAGGAACAGCAGACCGCCAACAACGATGCTAGATATATTCCACCCTGAAAAACGTTCATTCTTGTCGTGATTGGGAGCGGCGACACTATTGATATCGTTCACCAAAGCCTGCACGGGCAACAGAAACAGAACGGCAATGTACCCCAACAGCCAAAAAGCGTCGGGTGATCCCATTAAAAGAGTGACAACGATCCATCCCGCAGTTAATAGACCTGGAGATATCTCTCTTTGGATAGAGAGATCTAAGGCTGAGGCTTGCACTCTTTTGAAAAGAAAATAACAAAATATCGGGGAAAAGAAAGTCCGCCAAAACGGCATGATGTTTGAGTTTTCTCTTTCTTTAATTAGAACCCAGTTCTTATAAAACCAATACATTTCATAGATGCCAAAGGTGCAGATAAACATCACGACTAACTTGAATGGGGTGACAGCGAAATACATCGGTACACCGGAAGCGTCAACTTCTATTTGTTCGCCAGTGATCGCTTCAAGTTCTATCCGTGAAACACCGGCTTCGGGTTGAGCCGGGTATTCCGTAATTACACGTTTATATAGCGTGCGAGCTTCGTCTACGTTTCCTTCGTCCCGTGCTTTGCGTGCGGCGGCAAATAGAGCGTAGACGTTTTTATCTGACACAAGATTTGACCTCCGGTGACTTACCTACATTCTAGACAACCGGATGTTGAATGACACTCAACTGATTGAAGACATGAGCACAAGTCGTATTGCCTCAAAAAAGAATTTTTAAGAAACAGGTCGTCTACTGCTTTAGAATTATGGCATTAGCACCGTAATCCAGTCGTGTTTAAACCACCTCTATAGAGCCATTCTTACAAGTGAAGAATTGACTGCCATTCCGAATTTGGAGACCGAAATGTCCGACATAGTGCCTGACAATACCCTTATTCTTGGCCACCGTATCGCCAATGGTGTCCACGGCAGGGGCGAGCCAGTCGTTCTAATTCATGGAACACCTTCGTCATCTTTCATTTGGCGTAACATAGTTCCGGATCTCGTTGACAGCGGCCACAAGGTGCATTTATTCGACCTTCTCGGTTACGGATTATCAGAACGGCCGTGGAGCGTGGCTATAGATACCTCAGTATCTGGTCAAGTACCGATCTTGAAAGGATTGATGGCACATTGGGGCCTGGACCGTTCGCACATTGTCGCGCACGATATAGGTGGGGCGGTCGCACAACGATTTAGTATATTCAATCCACAATCTGTGAAGAGTCTTACCTTGATCGATACAGTGAGTTTTGACAGCTGGCCTTCCAAGCGGACGAATGAACAGATGCAAGCGGGATTGGATGTATTGATTAATAAACCCAATGAGGAGCATCGGGAGCATTTCCAAGACTGGATTCTTTCTGCCGTCCATAACAAAGACAGAATACGCGCAGAGTCGCTTGAAACTTTTGTCAACTACATCTCGGGCCCTGTTGGGCAGGGGAGCTTCTTTCAACATCAGGTCAGCCACTATGATCATAGACATACATCCGAGCTCAATGATCGAATTGGCGAATTGGGAAAACTACCTGTGCAAATCCTGTGGGGTGAGAATGATGCATGGCAGGTAGTTGATTGGGCCTACAAGCTGCACGCGGCAATTCCTGGTTCGCGGTTACATATTGTGCCCGAATGCGGGCATTTTGCGATGGAAGATAAACCAGAAAAAATCAGCGAATTGGTGAACGCGTTCTTGCTAGCGCATTCTGATAGCTAGCAGTTCAAACATATTCGTTTACCTTTATCGTATGCTTGTTCTTTTTCGGCTAATGGGGCGTTTGGTACCCAAAACGATGCGAACCGTTCCCATCGGTCGACGCGCCAGACGTCGCTATGCCCAGCTATATTGGTCCTAAAGCTGCGCTGGTGTTACATCCGAGAAGACCAGATTCCTGATCCACCCCGAACACAACAGTCATGTCAAAGTATCCTGAAGCGATGACTATCGAACCTCTTTCCGAACACCAGTGGGTAATTCCCACCCTGGTAAAATGGTACCGGTCGGAATGGGAACCGTATTACGGGTCGGAAGGTCCTGGCGATGCCAAGGCAGATTTAGTATCACGCTGTAACCGTAACGCGATTCCATATGGTTTAGTAGCAATAGAAAACAACCATGTCGTTGCAACCGCCGCCCTTGATATTGACGTCACAACAAATCTAACACCGTCAGTCGTTGGACTGTTGGTTGGACCTGAATATCGGCGTCGGGGAGTTGCAACTGCGCTGCTAAGAGCTACCGAACACCACGCACGTGAGCTCGGATATCGTCGGCTTTACGTTAGTACTACTGTATTGCACTCCTTACTGCACCGACTCGGTTGGAGGGCAACGGGACACGTCGAGTTTCTAAACAATGAACGGGGCTCGATATATGTGCGCGAACTGTAAAGGCGAACTTGACAGTTTGGCTTTCAGTCGGGCGAGGTTTCCAGTAGCGTTACGGCTCAGTAAAGAGGGTTTCCTCATGCGGTGGAACTAAAACGATTTTTCCAGGAAACTTCTTGGTGGAAAAATCTTCTTGAGCTCGACAAATATCCGATAGCGGGTACGTCTTCGAGATAAGCGGTTTTATGTATCCACCATTGACAAGCGCTATCAGCTCGGAAAAGACCGCATGTGGTGTATAAGAGCATCCGTAAATGGTGAGATCGTTTAAATAAATCGTGCGCAAATCAGCTTCAACAACAGGACCGGCGATTGCACCCGAGATCGCATAACGTCCGCCGGGCTTCAAGGCATCCAGGACTCCGGACCATCCCGCACCGCCAACAACGTCGATAGCCACAGTGAAGGTCCCCACTTCAAGTTCTGCGCTCCGGTCCAGCACCACGTCGGCCCCAGCGGTCCGGACCGCATCCGCCTTATGTTGACTGGCCAGAGCAGTAACATGAGCGCCTCGCAGTTTGGCCAGTTCGACTGCCGCGATACCAACTCCTCCAGAGGCGCCGGTGACCAGTACCTGATCGCTTGCCACTACGTCTGCCCTGCTTAAAAGGTTAAATGCAGTGCCATGTGCGCAGGGGATTGCGGCGATCTCTATATCAGTCAATGGCGCGGCACTGACATCGTGAAGCTGGTGTGCAGCCACTACACAATACTGGGCGAAGGCTCCGTCGAAGTCCGATCCCATGGCGAGAAAACGGGTGGGCGCGTCCGCTGTCGGGTTGGGCTGATTTGTCGGACAGGTAACACGCATACCAACAGATACGTTGGTCACGCTTTCGCCAAGCGCTACCACCTTCCCGCACAAATCACTACCTTGTATGAGTGGAAACGACAGTGCGCCGGACCACCCACCTGCTTCAACTTCAGCACCTGGATCAACTGCTTCGGTACTGTCAGTGACATCTTTCGAATACCAACCGATGCGGGTATTGATGTCGGTGTTGTTGACCCCTGCTGCCAACACCTTCACCAATGCATCGCCGGCACCAGGCTGCGGCGTCGGGATCGCATCATTCCATATGAGCTTTTCAGGTCCGCCGTGACCTGTCAGCTGCACGCCTTTCATAGTATTAGGTAAGGCCATGGTAACCCTCCGTTGACTGCGTTAACCGCCGCTCGAACTCGGTGTTGTGATAAAGGATTACTCCATTAGACCTGCCTTTTTCAGGCCATCGGTAAACTTCTCGGCGTCGGCGAGATCCCTGAATGGCAGGCGGCGAATATGATCCACCGGGGAGTATTCGGGATTAATTTCTTTGAGTTCGCCCCAGACCTGGTGTGCCTCCTCCAATTCACCCAGATGGCCCAGTGCTGACGCCAAAAAGGCACGCGAAAAATCCGTGGTCGGTGTGATGGAGATACGATCCTTGTACAGAGTCGCCGCGGTCTCGTAGTCACCGGCTACGAAATAGGCCGTGCCAAGGAAATGGATATATTGTTGGTAGGCCGGGTCGAGGCGTATCGCCCGTTCGATGTAGGGAATAGCCTTGGTCGGCTCTCCGGTATAGATGTGCACCATACCCCGCGCATTGATCGCGAGCGCGTAGTTGGGATTGAGTGACAAGGCCTTGTCTGCTTCCTGAGTCCATCGCTCATAATCCTTCCTAAACACAGCGACTAGCGCGGCGATACAATGAGCATAGGGATCCTTGTCGTCCCTAGCGATTGCCTCTTCAACAAAACGCTCGGCTTCGTCAAGTGACGTCTCAGGTGAATCGCTCCAATGGTTCTGATGATCCAGCATGTAAGCC
This sequence comes from Arenicellales bacterium, assembly GCA_030066885.1. Classification (GTDB taxonomy): domain Bacteria; phylum Pseudomonadota; class Gammaproteobacteria; order Arenicellales; family JAANXG01; genus JAHEKE01. The sequence continues at coordinate 19,118 of JASJAT010000027.1, forward strand.
ATGCCCATACCGGCATAGGGGCCTGCGTAGTCGGGATCGAGCTCGATGGCGCGCCGGAAATACGCCGTCGCTGTATCGAACATCTTTCGATCTCTTTTAAGTCCGAACAGCAACTGGCGGCCCCTCATGAATAAGTCGTGGGAGTCCACGTTCTTTGGTCCGCTTTCGACAAAAAGGGTTTTTTCGGCCTCGCTAAGCGTGATCTTGAGCGCATTGACGATCTGCTGTGTGACATCGTCCTGAACCTCAAAAATATCAGTGAGTTCACGGTCATAGCGCTCCGCCCACAGGTGACCTCCGGTAGTGCCATCGATCAATTGGGCGGTGATGCGTACCCGATTACCGGCCTTGCGAATACTGCCTTCCAGGGCGAATTTAACCCCAAGTTTCTGGCATATGGCGGGGACATTGGTTGCTTTGTCCTTGTAGGCAAACGCTGAGTTGCGCGCAATGACGAACAATCCGGACATCTTTGATAGATCCGTGATGATGTCTTCACTGACCCCATCGCTGAAATACTCCTGCTCCGGGTCACTACTCATGTTAGTGAACGGCAGAACAACGATGGATGGCTTGTCGGGTAGCTTCAGTGGTGGATGTTGGCGGGCTTTTTTTGCCTTGACCTCGGGTGACGCCGCATTAGACTCCGAATCTGGAATCTGCTCACCGGGCTTGAGCCGTACGATAAATGCCCTCACCGGCTGTTCGAATCCCTTTAACGTATGCTCGCCAAGACTCTCGTAATCAATAGGAAAACGAGCCGGCACCGTTTCCGATACCGATCCTTGAACTACAATCCCCCCCGGATCGGCCAACTGTTCTAGACGTTGCGCGAGCACCACCCCTGCACCCGTGATCGTGTCATCCGAAACGATCACCTCACCGAGACTGATACCAATCCGAAGCACAGGCTGAATGTCGTCTTCAAACTGGGAGTTGGAAGCAGTGTTCTCTATTTGAAACGCAATTGCAGCGATGACTGCATCCGAAGCTCGAGCGAACTCCGCCAGCAGCGCATCTCCTCGTATCTCCTGCGTGATACCACCATACGCATTAATCGTTGTGGAGAGCCGGCGAAAGCTATCTTGAATTCGTTCGTGCGCAACTGATTCGTTGCGTTGAACTAACTCCGTCGAACCGACCACATCGGCATGGAGGATAGCAGCGAGTTTGCGCGGATGGTGGTCTGCCAAGGGAGAACCCTCGTAATGTCGGATATTTAGGCGATCGGGGATATTACCTTGCGAGCTATAGGTTGGCGAGCGAACCTTCTACCCCGCGACCTAATCTGGAGCATCAAGCAACGGGTTTACCTGGTTGAGCAACCGGATCTGGCCTGAACCAAGCCGGTAGACCGAGGCATACGGCCACCAACTGTAGTCGCCCAAAGCTACCCTATAACTGCATAGATAGTATGGCAGGGTAATCGTCTAGCATGTTTCGCTTTACCATTAGGTGGATAATCTATCCATTGCATGCATTAATCGACAGGGGTTATCCATGAAAACGTTAATCAATCCACAGGGAACGGAACAAAATTACGATGACTGGCAAATGTCAGATTCAGTCCGGGTTGGCGATACCATCTGGATATCTGGCAAAGTTGGTATCGATCAAAACGGAAATATTTGTGAAGGTGTAGAACAACAAACGCGTAGAGCATTTGAACGGGTGCAACATAGCTTAGCTGAGGCTGGGGCGACCTTGAACGATATCGTTGAACTTGTAACTTATCATGTGTCTATGGGTGATCTCGATACGTTTATGCAAGTAAAATCAGAATTCATTCAGCGCGATTTCCCGGCATGGACGGCAGTGGGCGTCACAGAGCTCTACGCCCCTGAAGCGTTAGTAGAAATCAAAGCGACTGCGGTGGTTGGCTGCGGAGGATGACTCGGATGGAAAAATTCAACACATCTATAAGCAATGATTCCTGAAACGCACTATACGTGGAGTGGCGATATCAGCATCGCCTACCAGGTCATCGGAGAGGGGCCGGTTGATCTCGTCGTTGTGCCTGGTTGGGTTTCTAATATTGACCTATTTTGGGAGGAACCAAGTTTCGTTCGGTTCTTTCAGGGCCTCACCGCATTCAGTAGAGTACTTTTATTCGATAAACGCGGTTGTGGTTTGTCTGACAAGGTCCTCCATGCACCCACCCTGGAAGAACGCATGGATGACGTCCTTGCAGTCATGGACGCCGTCGGGTCGGAACGAGCCTCACTATTCGGCTACTCTGAAGGCGGATCGATGAGCTCACTTTTTGCAGCCTCCTATCCGGAGCGAACCGAGGCGCTCATCATCTGCGGTGGCTATGCGAGAAAACTTAAAACTGAGGACTATGAGTGGGGGACCAGCGAAGAAGAAAACGAGGCTTACTTCGAGGCCCTGCCCGACGTTTGGGGTGGTCCGGTAGGCATTGAAACAATCGCGCCATCGATGGCGAAAGACGCCCGATTTCGGCAGTGGTGGGCAAAATTCTTAAGAAACAGCGCTAGTATCACCACATCGATTTTGGTCAGCCGCGCTAATACATCGGTGGACATTCGGCATATTCTCCCCTCCATACAGGTCCCGACTCTGATACTGCACGCCAGGTACGACCCAATGGTCACTATTGAGAACGGGCGCTACCTTGCCGAGCAAATCCCGGGAGCGACGTTGGTGGAACTCGACACTCCAGATCACCTACCGTGGGTGGGTAATCCAGAGCAAGTTCTAGCGGAAGTGAGGCGCTTTCTTACTGGAAAGCACGATATGCATGACGTGGATCGAGCAGTGGTCACTGTTCTTTTTACCGACATCGTCGATTCCACCAAGCTAGCTTCTGAGCTGGGCGATACTGCATGGCGGGATTTACTCGAGGCACACAATGTAGCGGTGCGCCGTGAGTTGGAAATACATCGTGGCAAAGAGGTGAAATCAACGGGTGACGGTTTTCATGCGGTGTTCAACGGTCCCGCCCGGGGGATCAGGTGCGGTCTTGCCATTCAGGAAGCAACTAACCGTATCGGCTTATCTGTTCGGGTAGGTATGCATACCGGCGAATGCGAGTTACGTAGCAATCAGATTGAAGGCGTTGCTGTGCACATCGCTGCGCGTGTCGCGGCTCTTGCTCGGGGCGGGGAGGTACTGGTGTCGCAAACCGTGAAAGACTTGGTCGCTGGCGCTAACTTCAGTTTTGAAGACCGTGGAGTACATGCTCTCAAGGGCGTGCCTGACGAGTGGCGTGTCCTTGCTGTACTGTAGATACAGTCCCTTCGTTAGCTGCAATTGACAACCATCAGATTCATCCTAAGAAACCAGATAGTCTACTAGCATACCAATAGGCAAAATTCGCCACACTTGGTTCAAGCCGTGAGAATCTCCCCTGCTTGGCAAATGGTGACGACAGACCCGTTTGCTGCTGTTCGAGAAACGGGATATCTTCCGTGATAGCGGTATCGATTCGGTCATAGTAATGCTTTGCGCGACTTTCAAAATCCTCTAACACAACCGTCTCCGCGGGAAAACAAACTGTCTGCACAATTAGGGATCTATGCGGTGTTATCGGATAGGCTTCGTACATCCACAAAGAATCTGATGATGCGGCGAAAGTCATATTTGGATAAACCCAAGTATAACGGGTGCCATTTCGTTCACGCCCAGTCAAGTTGACAGCATGAGAGAAGGCTTGGCCCTGCACATCGCTTAACAAAGCGGCATTACCTTTGGTGGTTCCAAATTGTGTTGTGTAGTTACCGGTTGTTTGATCGGCATCATCGGGCTCTGGATACATTCGATTGATCGACTTCGGATGTACATAGGGTAAGTGGTAATACTCGTTGAACACCTCGAGAAAGATTTTCCAGTTACAGTTAACCTCGAATTCTCTTACCCTAGTGGTCACCCATTGACTCAACCCCCATGCCGCATGCAGGGAGGAATAATCGCCGAGCCATTTGTCAAATTCACCCGCTGCAGCATCAAGACTAACGAAAGCAAAACCGTCAGCAACGCCAACACCGAATTCCGTGAGTCCATAAGCGGTAAGATCGAAATCAGGCACCGCCTCCATGCGCGGTGTAAAGACCAACCTGCCGTCGAGATCATAGGTCCAGCAATGAAACGGGCAGCGGATCTTCTTACAGTTACCATCACCCTTCAGCAGTAAACTGCCTCGGTGGCGGCAGGTGTTAGCAAACGCTTTGAGTTCACCACCTTGGTTCCGTATCAACAAAACCGGTACGCCACCGATATCCCGTGAGCTGAAATCACCAGGTTTCGTACATCGGTCCGTACGGCCGACACCCACCCAAGATTGGCGAAACAAAGTATTGATTTCATATTGGAGCAGGGCATGGTCCGTGTAACAGGCAGTCGGCAACGTCGCCGAAATTGCCCGATCCTCCAAGACCAGAGACAGCTGGCTGAGCAGCTCGTCACGTGATACGTGTTCGGTATCAGCAAGCAAAGGAGTTTATTACCTCTCGCAAAATAAGGGGGAAGCCCTTAGCATACATAAGCACGATAGTCCCGTCTTGGTAGATTAACCGAGCATCTGCTCAAATCCATACATCGTTGTCTGCTGCCTCTGAATGCAGACTCAGTATTTGTCTTCCAACGTCTGATCTTGGTGAGGTTAGGTTTTCGTATACAGCAACTACTCGGTGCACCATGGAGACCAGGACTGATGTAGCGCCCCTAACCTCTCTTGGTCAGCTGCTCCAGTCAAAATCATGAATATTTCCAGAGCTGCCTTCCCACGTGCGGAAGTCAGGATCAGACCACCGGCTCCCGCTACTGCTAGCCAAATTCATGCTATCAATCTGAAGCCCTGCTTGTGACATCGCACCGGATACAATCGTTGGTTTGCCAGCGCCATTTGACAATGGCTGCATAGTTGCTTGACCAATGCCATTTACAGAAAGGATCGGCTTCTCGCCCCAAGAGATAGCGATACTCGCAACCTTGGCTGGCAGCCATTCATCTACCGTCCCACCCCAAAGAATCTCCAAATGACCGCCTTTGTTGCCACTGAAAATTGCTTCCAGCTCGCGTTGTTGATCTTCCGTAGTGGTTTCGTGAATGTAGAGACGACACCTGCCTCCACCTGCATAGAAATTGGCCGGCCATTCCCCTGTCAATGCCACCGTCGTACCGCTTAAGTCCACACCGTCAGAAATGCCTTGCCGAATTTCCCACCCGAACGTATGTGCACACCATCCCTCGTCAGGCTCTATTTCAGGGCCGAGCCAACATGGACACCACATCTTACAGCTGCACAAATCCAGGCTTCGTCCGGAAACTTGCCATGCCATAGAGTTTTCTCCTCCTGAGTACCAGTACCCGGTCAAACCGCTTCAACTATTCATCGTAACATGGAGCTATCACTTTTCGAAATTCGCGCTGTCGCGACCTAGCCGACCATCGATATTCTTGAGATCAATGTGACTACTCCGGCAGACCGGCTTTATAAGGAGACTTCAACAGATTATTTATTGCGGTTCTAAGAAGTAGAAGGGATCGTAATTTATCGGTGGTTTGTTGGATACTTCCACGATTCAAACGGAATGAACCGATGCCTTATTCTTATATATATAAGAGTGAAAGGGTCAACCTGACGAGTGTCAGGACATTCAAAACGAGCACTTATCGATCGGGCAGCTTTGTGGAGCTCAAAGCTGCCATCAACCGATTCTAAAGGATCAAAGCAAGCCTACGTCAGATTGGTTCACCACCTATCGAAAGACGTAGGTCGGGCTTAACTAACCCGACAGTCACCCGATTGTTGATCTAGCCAGATGGTGGTGTATAACTACGCGACAGCTCACCTGCGTTCCGCATGGCCTGCACAGCTTCGTCCATATCGATTAGCACCGTTGTCTGCATCTTTGAGAAGGCGCCGCTGGCACCTACCGTCAGGGCGACCGTCGTGGCATTGACCTGCGAGGGAAATTCCGAGATGGCGATGCCGTCGAATTCCCCAAAGCAGAAATACATGTCGACCAGCTTGCCACCGGCGGCGGCGAAGAGCTTTTCCGCAGCCTGGCGGCGATCCTGGGGTGAGGTGACCATTCCTTTGACCGACTCGGTCGAGTATCCGAATTGGTGTAGATAGCGTGGCATCATGGTTCTCCTGTGGTTGGTTGTCCCGGTTTTACACCGGTTTTATGGGTTGTACTTGATGACGATGATAGCAAGCTAGTATCAAACAATAAACCGGGCGTTTTTATGAATAGCCTTTTTGCTAAAGCGTCACACGATTATGGGGCTCACCTAATCTAATGCACTATGGCTTGCCCACAATTCGAATAGGGGGATAGACCGCAAACGCCTCGAGGCAATTGCGGGGGACGGCTTGGCACCGTTTTCCGCCGTCCCCCTAACCCGAGGCACTCCTTTGGGGCTAATACAAGTATGGCAATGAACGGTGACGATGCCCGAAAAGATTGACGTGGATACATGTATGCCTGATGTACGGTCAACTCTGGCATCATCTTATTCCTTCTTGGATTTCGTTCTTGTACCTGCAATCCATTCAGCCTAACTCCTGTGTGTTAGGTTTTTACGGTGCCCCCTTCCTCCAATTAGGGTCCTAACTGCTAACCACCTAATCTCGCTCAATGACTCTGTGTGTCGGGACCCGCAGAGCCATCATATTCCCCGATGACCCGACCCGCTTCAACGAGCAGAGTTCTTAGCTTAGGAAGTGCGCCGTGGCTTATCTCCGAAGCCGCGGGCTCAACGACCAAAGGGCCAGAAAACCAAGCGGCGGCCACCTCTCGCTTACCATGAAACAGGTCGGACACCCTGGTAAAAGTGCCTTGCCGCCAGGCATGCAAACCGATCAACCACAGCACATCGTCATCAATCTTCCAGCAGCCGATGTAGCCACGTTCGCAGCTCGGCGTCCGCCGGTCGAAAACGGGCGGTGTGTCCTGATTGCGAAGCCACGGCAACAATGGCGTTGTATAGAGGGTGTGTAAGACCTCTTCAATCAGTATTGTTTCGGGTAGCTGCTGCACAAGCAGATTGACTGTAAAGGAATAAACAGAATAAACCACTTGTTTCGTGCTGAAAAGGACCAACGCTTCGCTCAGACATACCGATCATATCCATGAATAGAGACTGGTTGGTGCCGCCCACGGAACATGCCGGTCTTCACGGTGACTTTGGAAGCCCCTCTTCTTTTGGTCGGTATATGGATCTACATCCGCCAAAATCCCGCTAAACGAAACCCGTTACGGTTCCCACCACTCTATAGGATTATGAATAAGAGTTTGACGCGCAGTAAGTTCTCTGAAAAGGGTTGAGATATTAGTCCGCTGTGGTTTACGCCATTGCAACTCCAACGGTCGATGATCGATAAAATCAAGATAACAAACCAAAATGAGGTCTTGTATGGCGATTGAATCTTCAAATAGACCCACTGGTGGCCCATCTATTTGGTTTTCGTACCAATCCAGCAAATGATTAATGCGTTTTGCACAACGACTTAAAAATGTATTGTCCTGGTGCTTAACGCCGGCCCACCGCATTTGGGAAATAGTGGCAACGGAAGTCCCAAATGTCTGAACGGACGCCAACGCCAATTTGTCATCCCATTCGTTTGATGGCCTGTACAGTGAGCCAGCAAGCTGAGGTTTGTCCTTCGCGATTCGATTATCGCTTGTCTCTACCGATGAGAGCAGGTAATCAATGATTACTGGTGTCTCCCACAAAGTTAGTCCGTTACAAACTAAACATGGCACTTGCAGCGCGGGAGAAATATCTGAGCTTGCGCCCTCACCAGTTATCACGGGCTCGTATTCTATATCTAGCTCGTCCAACACGACGCGTACTGCCCGTGCTCCGGGTGATCCGGCGGTAAATACCAACTTCATACGGGATCTCCGGTATCAAATATTCGACCGTACTCTCTAATTGGATGGGAAATCCCGGCTATGGATAGCGCACACCAGAATGATGCTTGATTGGCAGTTATAACCGGTCTATCCAGTTTCGTTTCCAAAGCGCTAACCACTCCTATCGCTCGAAAACCGCCACCACCAATTACAAGCGCGTCTGCCTCATCGGGTGTGTGATCTATAGCCCAACTAAAAATCTTTTCCGGTGCAGGATCACCATATTCTCGATGAATATGGGCGGGACTGTGATATATCACTTCGAATCCTTCGCCTTTAAAGTAAGTTGCACCCATATCGTCCAACTCAGGCGTGTACCAAGGAGGATGCATCAGCGATATTCTCTGAATAGATAGGGCGCGCAGCGCGGATACAATCGCTGACGTTTGGATAACAACGGGTATCCCGTTACTCCTTTCCTCCAACCTAGCTTTCAACACAGAATCATTTCGCGATCCCAGGATGTAACTACTGCTGGTAAAGCAATACACAACTGAATTGAGTTCGAGGGGTGCCAATAAGTCCACCGCCTGGTCAACTGCAGGAGGTTCAGAGAATGCTTTTGCAACCTCCGGCCCTATGGTCGGGACGATCTTTCCGTCTGCACCAATCATTCCAAGTGGAACTCGAGCTGCGTGGATAGATACCCCGTTTGGGGTCATTGCTTGAAACTCGGTTTCGGGCACCGGGTCTAAATGAGGAGTTAATACACCAATCTTCCCGAGTGGCGCGGCTCCATCAGGTTGCCACATGCGTTACCTCCCAGACTCTAGGATGCTTCGCTAATGTACTGCGTTAGCGCGGCTATTTCATCTTGTTTGAGTTCAAACAGTTCCACTTTCATAGCCCAAGCGAACAGCCGGTTAATGGAAATTATCTCCCCATGGAAGTGCACCTGGTGCATCAGAACACCGACGGTGACTATGCGGTAGTCGGCTTGTTGTTTCAGAAGGGCGAGACCAACAAGCTGATGGACCAGCTGCCATCATTCAGAGCTAAACGGGGCGAAGATCCTTACAGCAATCCAATCGATTACAATGACCTTATTGTCGATCGCGATAACTACTTCCTTTACAACGGCTCCCTGACTACACCCCCCTGTACTGAAGGGGTGCGTTGGTTTGTTTTAAAACAGCCAGTCATCGCCTCCCCTGAGCAGATTCAGCACTACCATGACCTGTTGGGTTTTGATAATAATCGTCCTATTCAACCGCGCAATGTACGCATCATTCTCGACTAAGCATGTTTGTAAATGAGGATTGGTACCGGCTGATAGCTCGTATCTACACAGCACCGGAAAGTTTTTGAGATACTTTCCTTGCTACATAAAGAGAGCGCATGATTTTTCTTCTGCCCTAAAAGGATCTCAAGCCACTTGCCCTATTCATGCATATATAAAGAGTAGTCAGGGGTAGTTCGCAACCCGGAAGCGACATTAGCAGTTTAGAACAGAGGTTCCCTCATGCTAGTCTATTTGGACGATGCCGAAGTCAAAACCTCTCACATTTGTCTACGCCGATTGACACGAGTGGAATCAGTGGCGAACCGACGCCGCGGTTAGAGGTGCAACTTCTTGGTGCGGTCGAGGTCATCTTGGACGGCCGGCGTCTTCGTGCCTTTAACTCTCTTCGCTTGCAACGCTTTCTGGCGTTGATCGCATTACGGAGAAATCCGCAACACCGCTCGCGACTCGCATTCGAACTTTGGCCCGACTCCGACGAACGGCAGGCGCGCACCAACCTCAGAAAGCTGCTCCATGACTTCCGTCATTCCCTTCCCGATACCGATGAATTCGTCGAGATTGACAATGAGACTGTACGCTGGATTCAGACTGGGCCGAGCGAGGTCGACGTACTGAGGTTCCATGATGCGATGGCGGCCGGTGATCTTGAGCTCGCAACGCGACTCTATTCGGGCGATCTCCTCCCAGCTTGTTACGACGACTGGGTTCTGGACGAGCGAGCGAAACTTCGAGACGAGGTGTATGGGGCTCTCGTGCAGCTGACAGAAGAGGCTGCGGAGCACGACAACCACAAAACTATTATCAGGCATACCCAAAGCATCATCGACCTGGAGCCGACCGACGAAGCGGCGGTTCGTTATCAGATGGAAGCACATATCGCCCTTGGCGATAGAGCCGCAGCACTGCGCTCTTACCATCGGTACGCAGAGGTGCTTGATCGCGATCTTGGGGTGGCACCGGGCGATGCGATCGAGGCTATATACCAAGATCTCCAGGCTGGCGCACCCAACCGCGACGACGTGCAGGGAGAAAATTTGGCACCCGTTGCTGAATCACCTTTCGTCGGCCGCGACCTCGAATGGAAGCAGCTCTACGAGATATGGAACACCGCGCGGGAATGTGGTGCACATCTGGCGTTGGTGACCGGGGAACCCGGGATCGGAAAGTCCCGTCTCGCTCTGGAACTCGGCCGCCGCGTTCGAGCAGAGGGGCACGTTGTGGCATCAGCTCGCGCCTACGAAGCTGCGGGTAGACTACCGTGGGGTCCGGTCGTCGACCTGCTCCGATCGAATGCTCTCCGCAGCCACATCGACACACTCGACACGGTCTGGAGAGCCGAGCTCGCCCGCCTCTTACCCGAACTCCTCGACTCTCCCCAGTCATCTGCACCGAGTCAGTCGGGTGACCTGACTCAGCGCCATCGGTTGTTCGACGCAGTCCGCCGAGCCATCGTCGTCGGCGACCGCCCACGTCTGCTGATCATCGACGATCTGCAATGGTGTGACGCCGAGACCATTGAGTTGATCGGTTTCGTTGTCCGTTCCGGACAGAACTCACCGATTCTAATCGTCGGCACCGTACGATCAGAGGAAGTTTCAAAGCAACATCCCCTCGTTGGACTTATCGACGCCTTGAACCACGATCAGGCAGTAACCACCGTACCGCTCGACCGGCTCGATGAATCGACTACTGCGATGCTCGCTGCCCGGCTACGCGCTGAGGACACGATTGATCCGGAACTTGCCGCACGGCTTTGGAGCGAGACCGAAGGCAATCCACTTTTCGTCATCGAAGCTATTCGAGCAGGGATCTCCTCTGATGAAGGTAAGGCAGTGCTCACACCAACGATGCGGGCGGTGCTGGGCGCACGACTGGGTCAATTAACTGAAGGCACTCGGCGACTCACCGAGGTGGCAGCCGTCATCGGTCGGCCCTTCTCGATCAGTCTGATGGTTTTGGCCACTGGGATAGATGAGCACGAGCTCGTTGATCATATCGACGAACTCTGGCGTCGACGAATCATCCGCGATCAGGGGCTCACGTATGATTTCAGTCACGACAAGCTTCGGGCGGTTGCTCTGGAAATGGTCAGTCCGGCGCGACGACGTCAACTCCACAGGGCCGTCGCAAAGGCGATCACGGCTGAGCTCCAAAACGACATCGGCGCGGCCAGCCCACAGCTGGCCGCACACTATGACCAGGCCGGCATGGTCGAACCGGCCATCGATGCCTATCGAGCGGCAGGGGCCCGGGCGGTGGCAGTGTCGGCCCTCGATGAAGCGGTCGCCATGTTTCGACGAGCGCTCTCACTGCTCGCTGAGTTGCCAACGTCAGGCGACCGAGATGCACTGGAGCTTGACATCCGGATCGCTCTTGGATCTCCCCTTGTTGCCCTCGAGGGTTACGGCTCCAAGGGTGCGCACCAACTCTACGAGCGCGCACTTTCGCTTTGTCGAAAGCTTCGCCGACCGGTAGACCCTCCTATTCTCCGAGGTCTCGGTCTCGCCCGGCTGCAGGGCTGCCGCTTTGACGATTGTGATGAACTCGCCCGAACTCTCCTCGACGGTGAGGGTCATGATCCAATCGCCAGGACGGAAGGCCGATATCTCCTTGGTGTGAGCGCGTTTTGGCAGGGCGATCTGGCCAGGGCCCGTCACTACCTCAACGGCGCAATCGAAGCCTATGACGTGTCCCATCGTGACGAGCATCTGGCATTGTACGCCCAGGACCCGAAGGCGGTTTGCCTCGTGCGGCTGGCTCTCGTCGAGCTGTGGGCTGGAGATGCCGACAGGGCCGACCAGACAGCTCGATCTGCACTCGAGATGGCCGCCGACCTAGATCATCTAATGACCTTGGGGTATGTCATCACTTATGCGGCAATCCTCGCCAACGAAGCCGAGGATCTCGCCCGCCTCGCTCAGCTCCTCGAAGACGCCGATCTTCTTTGGAAGCGTCTTTCGGAGCGCTACCTCATGGTTGTGCTGAAGGCGATCAAGGGTTGGCTGGACGTTTGCGAGGGATCGGCTGGGGGTATCGAGAAGATCATACGGTCGGTTGCAGCTTCGCGTGCCGCCGGAGAAAACCTCCACCTGACTTACACACTCCTTCTTCTCGCTCGAGCTCGCGGCATGACCGGTGAGTTCCACCTGGGGCGAGCCGCCACACGCGAGGGGCTTTCATGGTCACGCAAGTGCAACCAGCGCTATCTCGAAGCCGAGCTGTGGCGGATCGATGGTGAACTGGCGTATCGCAGCGGGGAAACTGAAGCCGCCGCCGCATCGTTGCGCAGCGCCGTTGATACCGCCGCTGCCCAAGGGGCGGTCTGGTTGGAGCTTCGGGCACTCTACTCCTTCGCCAGTCGATTTCCCGATCAGACCGCGCGTGAGCAACTTGGGAACCTCCTCGAAACCATTCCGTCGGGCCATGATCTCCCTGCGTTCCGAGCAGCAACCAGCCTTTTAAGCAAGTCCAGTTGAGAGGGAACGCTTCGGGAACGCCTAAGGGCGTATCCTCAGTACATCTTTATTGAAACTGAGCAGAGGAGCACCCAATGAGCGACGCAGTTAAGGCTTTGATTGAAACGGTACGGGGTCGCGTCATCACCCCTTTGGACCCTGGCTACCACGACGCCCGACTTGTCTACAATGCCATGCACGACCGCAAACCCGCCGCGGTCATCCAGTGCGTGGATTCGGCCGACGTAATGGCCGTGGTCGCTGCAGGCCGTGACGGTGGCCTCGACCTGGCAATTCGTGGGGGGGGTCACAGTGTTCCCGGATTCGGTACGGTGGACGATGGCTTGGTCATCGACCTGTCTAAAATGAACAACGTGTGGGTCGACCCGGACAAGAAGGTCGCCCGGGTCGGTGGAGGTGCGACATGGGGTGACGTCGACCATGCGACTTACCCCTTCGGCCTGGCCGCGCCGGGCGGGATCATCTCAACAACCGGTGTAGGCGGCCTGACCCTGGGTGGCGGCATCGGCTACCTGACCCGCAGTGTCGGGTTGTCCATCGACAACCTGTTGTCGGCCGATGTCGTTCTCGCCGACGGTCGGCAGGTTACAGCGAGTGACTACCAGAACGAAGATCTGTTCTGGGCCTTACGCGGTGGGGGCGGCAATTTCGGTGTCGTCACCAGCTTCGAGTTTCAGCTGCACGAAGTCGGCGATATCGTGGGCGGCCCGATATTCTACGAGTTTGAAGATGCGACCGCGGTCCTGGAGTGTTACCGCGACTACATTGCGGATGCGCCCGAACAGCTCGGATGCTTTTTCGGCTGGCAGATAGCGCCTGATCTGCCGTTTATTCCCGAGGACCGGGTGGGAGATCTGTTCTGCGTACTGGTCACTTGCTGGAACGGTCCGCACAAGGAGGCCGATCGAGTACTAAAACCACTACGCGACGTTGCCGAAGTAAAAGCGGAGCAGGTCCGCGCGATGCCGTTCCCCGCTCTCAACAGCGCTTTCGACGGTTCCGTCCCGAAGGGCATGCAGCACTACTGGAAAGCAGACTTCATCACTGAGCTCACCGACGAGGCAATCGCTGCTCACGTCGAACATGGCAAGAAGACACCGCACATAAGTTCGAGCATGCATCTCCATCCGATCAATGGTGCAGCTCAACGGGTAGGCACCGACGAAACCGCTTTCGGACACCGGGACAAGAACTTTTCACCGGTCGTTGCGGGAATATGGTCGGAACCTGCCGACAACGAGGCCAACATAAAGTGGGTGAAGGACTACTACGCAGCCATTCATCCCCACTCGGGTAGCGACGGAGGCTATGTCAACTTCATGTCCGACGACGACGAAGACCGTGCGTCTGCAAACTATGGTGCCAACTACGAGCGGCTCGCTGCAGTGAAGGCGACTTATGATCCGGACAACCTCTTCCATATCAACCAGAACATCGCTCCGGCGAACGGGCGCTGACCATCTAGGCTGTAAGCCAGAGGTGTTGTGAATATGTACACCCTGAAAAGCAGTGACACCCATCGTATTTTTTTGAAACAGACCCTATTCAGACTAAGCGAGGATTGACGAAATGACTGATCAATGGCTGTTTAAAAGCGAAACCTACGATAACTGCAACTGCGCTGTGAATTGTGGTTGTCAGTTCAACCTGCCTAGCACCCACGGGTATTGTCAGTCGGCCTTTGTGGGTAACATCGTTGAGGGCCATTTCAACGATACAACGCTTGCAGGTCTGAATTGGGCCGGGCTATACAAGTGGCCTGGAGAGATCGCGGAGGGCAATGGAAAATGCCAAATCGTTATCGACGAACGAGCAGACGGCAATCAACGGACCGCACTCGAAACGATTATTTCAGGTGAAGCCTGCGAACCATTGAGCAATCTCTTTTCCGT
>JASJAT010000178.1 GCA_030066885.1 Arenicellales bacterium
GAAAGCGGCTGGTTCGTAACATTTAAATCTCCATCGTGTAAGGTATAAACGGGTGAGTGCTATATCGCTAGCACTAAGGTTTATTTCACACCTCTATACCACCTCCGAAAATCTGCATTAATCCCGGCATTCGACCGGGAAATCGTCGATCAGAAATAACGGAATAAGCCTAACAGTGTCAGCAGAACCCACGCGTTTATTTTTGAGTCACGCATGTAGATTAAATACTAGGCAAGTCACGTGTTCTTCACACAAAGATCACAAATGTGTAACAGGAAGAAACAACGAGTCGTAAAACGAGCATGCGTGGATATTTGCCCTTGGGTGAATTATTGCGTCGGACTCCACTACGTATTGAAAATCTAGTCGGTGTGGAGGTTATTAAACGAAAAGACTTGTTTTGTTTGAGGCTTGATTCGAGAAGCCGCCTCCTGTACCGCTCAAGTAGCGATTCTTGTTAGTAGTCATTTTTTTACCTTTTGAGCCTTGTAACCGCCTTCCAAGTCAAATGGCTTGTCAAAAGAAACCAGGTGAGACCCTTTTCACAAGATGACAGCACTGTCAGACCTCATCCAATGGCTTCTCTTTGTTATACATTTGTGATCTTTGTGTGAAAAACACGTGATCTGCATCGTGTCTAATCCCCGCTTGCGACTCAAAAATGAACATTCGAGCGCGTTGAGACCACCAGTTTCAGGATCAGGTATTTCAGGTCGATAAAACTGGTTTCAGCTAAAACGATGGCCAGATATAAACGTCTGGGTGATGAAAATTTTGGAGGACATAAAGATGTCAAAAAAATCTTTGGTGTTGGCGAATGTGGGTGTATTGCTCGGTGCAATAGTGCTGAGCACTCCTATTACCATGGCTGACACAATGAAGACGGATTCCAGCATGGAAACGGAAGAAAAAATGAGCATGGAGAAAGAAGCCAGCATGAAGGATGAAAAAATGAGCATGGAGAAAGATGCCAGCATGAAGGAAGGAGAAATGGCCATGGAGAAAGATGCCAGCATGAAAGAAGGAGAAATGGCCATGGAGAAAGAAGCCAGCATGAAAGAAGGAGAAATGACTATGGAGAAAGATACTGGAATGGAAAAAGCCAAATCAACGACTGAGTAACGACCCATAAAACGGATAAGGAATTATTAAGAGGGAAGCTCTGCGAATGCGGAACTAAAAGGATTAGTGGTGAGCTTTGTGTTATAGCTAATTATCTACCCATACCCCTCCGAGCTAAACTGGAGGGGTAGATTCTTTTTGTACCAACAATAAAGTAAGTCTTGTACTAAGGTACTTGAGAAGATATATCATGGCTCACGTATGACGCGTAACGTCCTGATCATTGAAGATGACCCCGATATCTCACAACTGATCAAGATTAACCTGCAGGATCTTGATTGCGATGCAACAATCGTTGGCGATGGAATTGAAGGTCTCGAGGTCTTTAAACAAAACCAGTTTGATCTGGTGGTGTTGGACTTAATGTTGCCGGGAATGGAGGGACTTTCGCTCTGTCGCGAGATGCGAAAGGGTGGAGCCTATGTGCCGATTCTGATACTCACCGCTAAGTCCACTGAACTCGATCGCGTCGTGGGGCTAGAGATGGGAGCAGATGATTATCTGACAAAACCATTCAGCATCCCGGAATTGATGGCACGGATTAAAGCGTTGTTTCGACGCGTGGATGCTCTTACCAGCAAAAGTGCAGACGAACAAGAAGCGAAACAGTTAATAGAACATGCGGATTTGAGGATAGATGTCCAGCGACACAAAGTGTCGATCAAAGACGTACCAGTGGAGCTGACCGCTCGCGAGTTTGACTTACTGGTGTACTTTGCGCGTCATCCGGGACGTGTCTTTAGCCGGGTGCAGTTACTTGATGCCGTATGGGGCTACAGCCACGAAGGATACGAGCACACCGTCAACACCCACATTAACCGGCTGCGCACAAAGATTGAAAAAGATCCGTCAAAACCTTGCTATATCAAAACGGTTTGGGGGGTCGGTTACAAATTTGCAGATTGAGCAATGCTGAATACTCTTTACGCAAAATTGTCCTTAGGTCTGGTTATCCTGTTGATTGTAATCGGTCTACTCTACGCCGCTATCAGCAATATCATCACTCGAAACTACCTGCAAGAAGTCAACCAGCAGTTTAATCGAAACCTTGCGCGTGACTTAGTGGCCGATCGCAATCTGGTTGCCGAAGGACGTATCGATCAACAGGCCTTGGCGGAAACTTTTCGCCAGTACATGGTGATCAATCCCAGCATCGAAATCTATCTGATCGACCTTGAGGGGAACATCCTTTCTTATTCTGCCGATCCCGGAAAGGTTAAGCGAAAACGGGTGTCGCTAGCACCCATCAAATCGTTTTTAGCAATGGATGAGCAGTATCCCCTGCTCGGTGACGACCCGCGCAGCCACGATAGACAAAAAGCGTTTTCGGTTACGCCGGTACCAAATGAACAACAGCCCGAGGGTTATCTTTACGTGGTCTTACGGGGTGAAGAATTTGACCAAGTGGAACAAATGATCCAGGAGAGCTATTTCCTGCACATGAGTGGGTGGGCGGTTGCAGCGAGCCTCGGTGTCGCCCTGCTGGTGGGACTTCTGACGTTTCGCCTATTAACTCGCCGGCTGCAGCGTCTGTCAGGCGTAATGGAAGAGTTTGAGCAAAGCCAGTTTGATTCAGAACGCACCTACGGCGTTGATGCTAGTCGCTCCGCGGATGAGGTGGATCGACTTGGCATCACCTTCGACCGCATGGCCCACCGAATCCGCGACCAGATAGAACAACTGCGTGAACAAGATAAGTTGCGCCGCCAGCTGGTTGCTACGGTATCCCATGATTTACGGACCCCCCTCGCCTCGATGCAGGGTTATCTCGAGACGCTTCAGATGAAAGGACAGGAACTGGCCGAGGAACAACGTGCGGATTTCCTCCGGACGGCTCTCAAACAGGGACAACGATTGAGTCGTATGGTCGAGGAGTTGTTTGAATTAGCTGCTCTAGATGCACGGGAGAAAACAGCTGTGTTAGAGCCTTTTGCCCCAGCCGAGTTGGTGCACGATGTGGTGCAGAAATACCGGCTTAGGGCGGAACAACGGGCGATCGACCTGGAGTTACAAGCCATGCCTGGTTTGCCCTTCGCGAAAGGAGATATTGGTATGACCGAACGTGTCCTGGATAACCTGCTGGACAATGCATTTGACCATACACCCGATGGCGGTCGCATTGTCGTCAAGCTCAGCGTTGACGTAAAGGACGTCACAGTTGCTGTGACGGACAGCGGTGAGGGTATTGCCAAAGACGACCTGCTTGCGGTGTTCGAGCCTTTCTATCGCGCCGATAAGACAGAAGCGGATGGTTCTCATGCCGGGTTGGGTTTGGCGATAGCCAAGCGCATTATGACACTGCAGCATGGGGAAATATGGGCTGAAAACGCACCTTCCAAGGGCGCAACTTTCACCTTTGGATTACCCTTGGCTACCAGCTAATATCGACAGACTTAAGTAACTCAGTTTCTGTTATTAAATTGTGAGTATTTCGTGACGGTACTGTAAATCTGCAAAACCACAATCGGATATTTACCGAGGTGAAGTCCATAGAGCTATTCTGACTTGGCGGCCAGTTTTGGATCAAATTTATAGTGGAAAGTCTTTTAAGAATTTGATGGTGAGAGAGGGAATATAAATGCGCGTTGCACGCGCACTGCTTGCACTGATAGTAATTTGCGCAGCAACAGTATCGGTGCTTATATTAGCTATTGGACCGCCGGGTGTGGAACTAGGCAGTTTATGGCATAGCAAAGCGCCGGAAAGTCTTAATCTAACTCAGGCGGTGACCCAACGTTACATCCACCCCGATGTCTGGTCACACGTACTGTTACCGATACTGTTGGCCCCGGCGTTTGCCGTCTCCTCAGCTATTGCCATTCTGGCCTTGCTGCTTTGGTTGCTGCTGTGGCGTCGCCGTCAATCGAATTGAGGTAAACGATATTGTGGATCAAGCATAAGCCGCCTTGGGAGCTGCCCGAATCCGAGGCTACTCCTGAATCCGTATGGCGGGGAAGGCGTCAAATCATTAAGAGCTTGGGCTTTGGCGCTGCCGCGTTCGGCTTGCTGGCGGGTGCGTGTAGAGAGGGCGTCCCCAATAAACTTTTCAAATCTGGAGCACAGGGTGACAAAGAAGCGATCATTGTTCCAAATGTCCTCTGGAGCGACCAGTTTCCAGCAGAACGGAATAACACCTACCAGCTCGACCGGGAATTAACACCCGAAGCCGTGAACGCCACGTACAACAATTTTTACGAGTTCGGCTCCCACAAGACGATTTGGGAAGACGCCCAGGCCCTATCACTATCGCCGTGGAAGATCACGATCGACGGCATGGTAACCCGGGAAAAAAGTCTGGACGTCGACGAGCTCATCCGTCGTATGCCGCTGGAAGAGCGTCTGTACCGTTTGCGTTGCGTAGAGGCTTGGTCCATGACTATTCCCTGGACAGGTTTTCCTCTCGCCGAACTCATCAAATTCGCTGAGCCGACCAGCCAGGCACGGTATCTCCGGATGGAAACATTCATGGACAAAGACGTGGCCCCGGGTCAAACCCAGTCATGGTACCCTTGGCCCTATGTCGAAGGATTGACGCTGGAAGAGGCTAGCAATGAATTGGCATTAATAGCTGTCGGTACGTATGGCCACGTGGCTCTCAAGCAGCACGGTGCTCCTCTGCGGCTTGTAGTGCCCTGGAAATATGGATTCAAGTCCGTCAAGTCCATCACACACTTTACATTCACGGATAAGCGGCCGGTGAGTTTTTGGGAGCAATCGCAGGGATCCGAGTACAAATTCTGGGCCAATGTGAATCCCGAAGTTCCCCACCCTCGCTGGAGCCAAGCCAGTGAGAAAATTCTCCATACCGGTGAAAGGGTTCCGACGCAAATTTACAACGGCTATGCTGAACAGGTCGCCCATCTATACAAGGACATGAATCTGCCGGACGAAGACTTGTATAGATAGGTTTCACGCAAGGGTTGGTATTATCTCGGGACTAGTCGTACTCATACATAGTAAGTGTTTGTATATAAGTGTTTCCCCTGCCCTCCCCTTATGCCTCTACGATTTTTGGTCCACCTTGAGACCGGAGCTACCGCTCGACTAATGATTAGTCAAGAGCCGACATCGGCAGCCTTTAATTTAATGCAGAAGTGTAATCAGCCTGCGCGAATACTAAAGTAGAGAGAAAGGGTATCGCTGTGCATGATACGGCATGCAGCAGAAAATCGCGGCGCGACAACAACCCGTAATGTATCTCTGTCATCAGGAAACTCCTGTTGTTTTCGTACCATAACCCTTCTATCTTTAGATTAATAAACGCTTTCCAGACTTTTGCCATTAGTGACTGTTTTAGCCAGGGGATATATAAGTTGAAAATAGGTAGCATCGAAATTAACGGTATTATGTATTTATAAAAAAGAAAAAAATGGGGATGTCTGACAAAGCAGGCAATAAAAAAGCACTCTTAAGGCAAAACGCAGTTGGTGCTACGGAGCCAATAAATCCTGATGAGAAAAAAAGAGCTACGGGTGTAATTTCCACCAACCCCTCGACAACAATGAGGGGGCAGCCCATGCCAAGCAAGGAGTTAAATAAATTCTTAAATTCACATGTTCCAAAAAAAGGTTACCTTGCCTTTAATGACGAGATTGAACTTTACAGCAAAAAGAACCTTTCCTTTGAATGCGCCTGCGGCCAGACTCACCCTGTTACTACATCATTAGCAGTAATCGATTTCCCCCATGAGAAGAAGGGGTTATATCTTTGTCCGAATAATGAAGGCATTTTTGTTTTGGTCAAAGCTATAGGGGCTTTTCGAACAAAGGGGCTCAAGATTATTGCCTCCTATGAGGCGGAAAATACAAGTGAACAACAACAGATTATGTCCGTCCTCGAATCGAGAAAAGCTAGAGACTAAAAATAGAGTTCAGACTCAAGCACGGGTGTCCTCAAATCACTACAAGTGGTTTTACTTACGGCAAATAATTCTAATAGTGAATATATTTATCTAGGCAAAAATCACAAGCCCGAAAAGCACAAATAAAACTAACTCCCACCCGCTTTTAACATCTCTCCCAGTAGCTCTGTGCTCAGCTGGGTCGTATTTATCGTAAGTATTGGTCATGGTGGTCACCTTTTGGCTTCTAAATTACAAAGTATTGTCCCAAATCAATCCCGCTAAAGATGTGATTTTCATCACATGGTTTCTAGGCCAAATACCTTACTTTTTTAC
>JASJAT010000179.1 GCA_030066885.1 Arenicellales bacterium
AACTTTGCGAGCTTGGCGTCTTAGCGAGAGTTACTTTTTTGGGAGTATCGAAATTTCTGGTGGAAATGTTACCACGGCACCGATTATCGCGGCGCCGTTTTAAAGGTTAATCATGTGCATGTCTGAATTAAACTGACCGATTGAAGCGCCTGCAGTGGGCCGTGTTTTTTTACGGCTGCAATCTGTTCTTCTTTTCGCACAAAAAACGATCCGGCGTACCCTAGGGCGTTTATAGAAACAGCATGGAACTTCTCAGTGCTTCGTGGCACCATCATCATCCATTCCCGGCTGATCAGCAGATTGTAAGGTTGGGTTAGTCTTTGTTTGTTTTCGATTACCTCTATTCCAAGACGCAACTCTTCCAACATGTCGCGATAGACCTCAAGGGATTCATTAGCCGCGGACTTTACATCCTGGAATTCGTTAAATCGGTAAAAACAGTGGGCGAACTCGAATATTGGCAGACAATGGAAACGACGGATCGGCACCAAACGATCTAGTACCCTCTCGACAGGTATGGCCTCGGCTTTGGTCAACGGCAATGGTACTAATTGAAGGTGTTTATGTGGCTGACTGGCGCCCGCCACCACACCACCGTTATAAAAGCCTAAAGACGGGTAGTCTGTCAGGCACTTCCACAAAGCCTGAAAATCCGGCTCGGTCAGTGGCGTTTGTTGATGCTCATACTGTCGGGTAACGATAAGTAGGTGGTGTTCAAACACATTGAATTTGTTCAGTACAGCGACGTGCGTATCGGAGATATCGGCGACGGTGAGCGGCCTTTCCGGTGGCAAGAAAGGATTTGCACGATTTTGTGATGAACGTTGTTTCGTTCTGGTATCACTGTCTTTACGTAACAGGCTAGAAACGCAACGAATCGAGAAAGGAATACCGCCGTCCTCGACGATAGCTTGGGTGGTCTTAATCGGATGCAAAGCTTTACTGGCAAGCGCCTTACGCGTTTTTATAACAACCGCTTGCCAAAGTTCGCCGGAATTCACTTCCTTGATTCAGAAATTAAGAGGAGTGGTGCTTATCTAGCCCGTATATTGCATCAGGACCCCGGATGATGGCGCAGGGCCGGGGTAGGCCGACCACTTGAACAAACTGTACCCATCGAAGGGTCAAACATTGGGTTAATTTTTGTCATTAATTTAGGAACTTAAATGCAACATACGGGCGCGGACTATCGTTCGATCTTGGTAAACACCTGTGCAACGTTGTCGCCCTCCCGATAGTAGGGGAGTTGCCGAGACATTGCAGCCAACGCGTCGTCCCGTTCTTCTTCATTGTCGTACCAATGGGTGCTCTCCCAATCTTCTCCCAGAAGATGGGGTAAACGCATTGGATTATTCTCAGCCAGGGTGATACGGATACCGTACTTTTTCATCTTTCTTGTGAATACTAAATTGACGTCAGTGGTAACGATTGCTATTTGCAGGCGTGCTGAGGTGCGGCGTTGATCAGCTTCTGCGCGGTAAGCTTGGCAACCTGATCGACTGCAACACCGTTTTTAGTCGCAATTTTAGCGTATTGCTCTTTTCTCTTTGCGTTGACGTTCTTAACTAAAGCCTTGACATCCCCCGGGGCACTACCTGTCGCACGGAGATATCCGTTAGTTTGTTCACACGCGTGTCCTTTGGCCTTGGCGTCACCCACATCGGCCGCAGCGACAGGAGCTGTCAATAGAAAAGCAATAACAATGACGTAAATACCTCTAAACATGATGTGGTCTCCGCACTACAACCTTAGCGTTAAAACAACTCTTCGTTTTCTGACAACAGTTCATCAATGTCTTTCTCAACTTTGACTCGAATTTCATGATCAATCTTGACGTTGAGATTGATCTCAATCGGTTCCTCGGGAGGTTCTACCTTTACGGTTGGGGCGCAACCAGTTAGATAACAGGCGACTCCAACCGCTAGGATAAGTTTGGGATACCTGTTAGCCCGCACATTGCACCAAGGAGGTCGTGTATTACATATAGGTTCTTGATTCATAATCGAAAATACTCAGTTTATTGGATCTTGCAACGAGTACACTCTGTTCTTGTGGTCGGCCCAACCCGATCCTGGCCTGCGCCATCATCCGGGGTCCTGATGCAATATGCGGACTAAGGCTTTTGTTGTGTTATCGGAAAAACGATTCTAACCCATATGTTAACGAACTCAGAAGTCATAGGTTGACACCGACTACTGTTGTTCTTGTTGGATTTGTTTCAGAATTTCGCTATGAAAGTCACCCGTAACTAAGCTCGCCCGTAACAGACCCGGTAACGACCCACTGAGGTTGATATTGAACGCAATCGGGTAGCCGTCATAGAGTTGTGGGTTCCTACCTTCAAGCCGGGAGCGGATCGTATAGTCTCCGTTGGTCTGGTAGTTTAACTTAAGATCCAGGGCGTCGTAGCGAAAATCTTGCAGGGCCTGAAGGGCTATGTTGTCCAATTGCGGTGAAGTGTCGCCATCTAGCTTATAACTGAGAGTGCCCTTTGTTTTGTTCTTTAAATAACCGTCGTCTATTGCGATTCCATCAGCTGCTATGCGCAACGGTATATTACCGTCCATTCGCCCAGTCCCGGTTAGTCCTTCCTGACCGGTCATCTGCAAAACTTCTGCAAGCTCTATATCGTTGACCTCGAGTTCAATAGTGCTTGGTGTTCCATCAAAGCCCAGGAAGACAGGTTTCATCTTGACCGTGCCGCCAAAGATCGACAATGCAGCACGGTCTAAATAAAACCCATCTTGCCATCGCCCATCGACGCTTAGATCGTGTACGTCGACGTCGTTAGCGAGTGTTATCTCCGGGATAGAACTTGCAATTCGCAAAGACGGAGTGACCAGATCGGAAGAGTCCACTTTGACTAGCCCATTACGTAAGTACAAGCCAAGCAAACGCCCTTCAATACCTGTTGCCGCCAGTTTTAATTTGTTGTCGTAGAATTCCTTGTCCCAGGTCCAGTCCAATTGAGCCTCGATCGAGCCATCGGAGAACGATATGTCCTGTTTACGGCTGTCGAAGAAAGCCTGCGCGGGTCGGAATAAGTCGGCTACGGGCTGATCCAACTCAATGTGTAAGGTGCCGCTATCCCCTTTGTCTACAAAGGACCACGATGCAATCGTGGTCAATCCGCCCCAGTCCACGATACCGTTTATATCGACAGCGCCGTCGTTCCAATTCCATTCCCCCTTTAGGTCGAAGCTGGGTATTTCTTTTGGAAAATCATCCGTGCGAACTGCAGAAACCTGGGTATCCCCCTGCATGAGCAAAGGTGAAATATGGCTCAACTGGATCTCCGAATTAAGGCTCTCCGCGTTTACTGAATAAGGTGAAAGGACCTTAAAATTTTGTACATCTACAACAATCCTCTCCCAATTCTCAAACTGCCAAGCAGTCAGGTTCCCGCTTAGATCGATGTTATCGGTGCGATGGAAAGTGACACCCGCATTACCATTGCCGGACAACGCAATCGTCGCTTGGGGGACTGTGCTTTGTGATATCACGTAATCTACAGGAAGGTCCACGTCTAGTGTTGAGATTTTGTCGAGTTGGTAGCTCGGAAAGTGGACCTGCAAAGCCCCTGGTCGAGTGAGCATAAAATTCCAGCCCTCGGGCCCAGTCCGTAAATCTCCGTCCAACATAACGCTGCCGTAAAACTGTTCTGTAACTATATTGCTAGCGTCGAGGTTGACGTTTGCCTGCCAAGTATTGTCCTCTACCAGATTTGCCGATACTTCGATGTCACCGACCGCGGTGTTAAGTTGGTCCAGAATGTCCTGGTAATTTACCGGCAGAAGTTGAGTGTTTTTTAACGATCTTACCAATGGGGTCAGCGGGGCAGTACCGCTAACGCCTACGAGATCCATGTTTTCTATACTGACCCCGCCTTGAGCGATCTGAGTGCCATCGGTTTGCACCAACTTCGCTTGAAAATTAGACAGTGTCGAATCCCCGACCACCTCCAAGTGAAAACTGTCGTCTTGGGCAAGAGCCGAGAATCCTTCTTCAGATCGCTCTAGTTGAAAGAGGCCATCGAATTGAAAAGCGGGTTCTTCAATTTTCAGATGCAGTTCATCGACAATAACTTCGGTCGGGAACATCAAAATAGGGGTAGCGGTTGGTGGCGCAACGGCCGGTCGACCTAGATCTTTGATGTTGATATTCGCCTGTTTGACTTTTACCAACTCCGGCTGCAATCGATTTAAATCGTAACTAATCGAGGCATCTTTGATATCGAAATACATGCGTCCGGAATCGATCTCGGTATAGCCGGAGATACGCACTACGGACACCTGTTTCCAGTCCATAGATGAAATGTGCAACGTGTCGATCTGAAGGGTTTTGTTGTTTACGAGACTGGGGATCAGCAAACTGGCAATACGTGCGGTATACAACCACAGGCTTATGGCTAAGAGCAGAAGAAGAGATAAAATGAATATTAGTAAGCTGCGCTTAGCCATCCTATTTGATTATACGATAAACCCCAATGTGGGATTCCAAGGCATAGGGCAATGGGAACTGATACTCGAAAAATCCGTGTCGATGACAAGACCATTGTTTCCTCTGTGTGGGCCATACCAGAACACTATGATCGAAATCTAGCGTTGGTGATCGCTCACGGCGCCGGCAACGATATGCACAATCCTTTTATTAGCTACCTGCATACAAATATTGCTGACAAGGGTGTTTTATGCGTTAAGTTTAATTTTCCATACAAAGAGCAGGGTCGACGTGCACCAGATCACGCCAATAAGTTAATGCAGACGTGGCGTGCCGTGATAAACGAGATTGATACCGATCCCGAGTTGTCGCCGGCGCACGTGTTTTTATCGGGAAAAAGCCTAGGAGGGCGTATGGCATCAATGGTTGTCGCTGAGGATGTGAGTGCCCGCGGCCTGATTTTTTTCGGCTATCCATTACACCCGCCCAAACAGACCGACAAACTTCGCGTCGCCCATTTTGAAAAAATCGCTTGTTCTATGTTGTTTATCCAGGGAACGCGAGATCCTTTGTGCGACCTGGAGTTACTCAGGCAAAAGGTAATCGACAGATACCCCGACTTGGCGACACTGCATATCATCGAGGGCGGTGATCATTCATTCGGACTATTGAAGAAAATGGACAGAACAGAGGACTCTGTTTGGGGAGAAATTGTGGCCGTGACCGATAAGTGGATGAACGGGCCTGCGTTCGATCAAGATTGTATTAGACGATCGTAGGCCACAGTGGTTTGGTGTTTCGGTTGGAAGACGATTTTGAAGGAGAAATTGTTGGTTTTAGGAGGTTTTTATAGAGAATCTATTAGCCACAACACGGACACGCCGCCGCATAGATTTGACGCCCAATTTAAACGGGCTATAGTTGAAAACGGGGGTGTTTCAATTGCAAAGTACAGTCGAAAGCTTCAGACACAGGTTGAAAAAGCGCGGCTTTAACATTAGAAAGTCCGCCGCCCAGGAAGACAAAGGCTTTTACAAGATTATCTCCTTGGAGACCGGGGAGGCGGTTGCCGGAGAGCAGTATGGAATGTGCGTGTTTACCCTCGAAGACTTGAAGCAATGGATGGTTGAGAACAGAATTTAACCTGTCGCCACTTACTCAAGCGGCGTCACAATTCCAAATCAGTGAGCGGATTTGCCCCATAGTTGTTCTAAACGGCTATCCCGCCCACACCCATGACGGTAGAACTTATAGCGAAAGGGGTTTTTGACGTAGTAATCCTGGTGATAGGCTTCCGCCGGATAGAACGTACTGGCCTGGGTGATTTCAGTCAAAACGGGATCGCTAAACGTTTTTGTTTCCTCAATCTGCTTTTTTGATGCCTCGGCCAGGGTTTTCTGTTCTTCATCGTGATAAAAAATCCCTGGACGGTATTGATCTCCCTTGTCGCAGAATTGCCCATCCTTTTCGGTAGGGTCATGGTTTACCCAAAAGACATCGAGTAGCTGGTCATAGGACACTTTGTGCGGATCATATACGATCTGCACTGCTTCTGTATGACCCGTACCACCAGCAGATACTTGTTTATAGGTTGGATTTTCTTTTTGGCCACCGGTATACCCAGAAGTGGTAGAAACTACACCGTCTAGCTTGTCGAATGGCCCTTCCATACACCAGAAACAACCCCCTGCAAAAGTCGCTACCGACAAACCTTTAAGCCTTGCTTCGGCCTCTGTCAAAGTCTCGATTTGTGGTGGTTGGCTATGGCAAGCAGTGGTCACTAACAGGGTTGAAAATATGGCTAACAGTTTAGTGTTCATGGATCTTCCGTCTGGTTCATTCCATTAAAGACCGGGGAATATTAGAAATTGTTGCTTACCTAATTATAATAATTTAGTCATGCATACAGATCGGGTCCATACCGACAG
>JASJAT010000028.1 GCA_030066885.1 Arenicellales bacterium
ACCGATACAATCTGAGCTTAACCGCCCACCGACAACGTTAAAAAGTATACTGTCCCCGGTTTATTCGGTGGCGTCTATCACTTGATAGAATTGCTCACCGTCTTTAATCATACCCAGCTGTGAGCGCGCCCTTTCTTCCAAAGCTGCGGTGCCCTGTTTTAAATCGACGACTTCGGCCTGCAAACGAAGGTTTCTTTGTTCGAGGTTCTTATTTTCGTCCTGTTGGGAGGATACGGTGCTTCTTAGTTGATTTAAGCGAACGTAACCGAAGTCCCCCAGCCAAACAGCATACTGAAGTACTACAAATAATATGATGAGCGATGTGAGGACTGTCCGCATTGTTCCGTCTTGTTGTTAGTAAGGCAGTACCACAATAGAGTGTAGACGACTAACCGGGGACAGTATACTTTTTAATTGTATCCGATAGCAGCTAAACGGCTATTTTAGAGATTAAAAAGTACACTGTCCCCGGTTTACCGTAAAGCATTGAGACCTGGAAAAACCGCGCCCGATCCTAACTCCATTTCGATTCGCGTTAAACGATTATACTTCGCGATCCGCTCGGAACGGCACAACGACCCTGTTTTGATCTGCCCCGCGTTTGTTGCGACTGCCAAGTCGGCAATGGTGGTGTCTTCTGTTTCGCCTGACCGGTGTGAAATAGTTGCTCTATAACCTGCACTTTGTGCCATTTGAATCGCTTCTATTGTTTCGGTGAGGGTACCAATTTGATTGAGTTTGATTAGAATCGAATTGGCAATACCCTGCTCTATACCTTTTTTAAGAATACCGGTGTTGGTCACAAACAGATCATCCCCGGTGAGCTGTACTTTGTCACCGACACGTTCAGTCAGTTGTTTCCAGCCAGCCCAATCGTTTTCCGCTATTCCGTCTTCGACAGAAATGATGGGATACTTTGAGACCCAATTCGACACATAGTCGACGAAAGAGCTGGTATCGAACTTTTGATCTTCAATATTGAGCTCGTACTTACCGTCAACATAGAACTCCGTACTGGCCACATCCAGTCCCAGCCAGACATCTTGACCTACGATATACCCTGCCCTTTCCGTTGCTTCGATCAATATACTTACGGCGGCCTCGTTGGAATCGAGTTCCGGTGCAAACCCTCCTTCATCGCCGACTGCCGTGCTCAACTTCTTTTCGGTCAACACCGCCTTTAGGCTGTGAAAAACCTCCGCACCCATCCGTAAGGCTTCTGTAAAGGTCGGCGCCGCTACCGGCAATATCATGAATTCTTGAAACTCAATACCGTTATCGGCGTGTGCACCGCCATTGATAATATTCATCTGGGGTACTGGCATTGTATAGCTGCCCAAGTGCCCGAGCTTCTCACCGATATACTGATACAGGGGTATTTGTTTGCTCTGCGCGCTTGCTTTCGCTGCTGCCAGAGACACAGCTAAAGTTGAATTAGCACCTAACTTGGATTTGTTCTCAGTCCCGTCCACCTCAATCATTATCCGGTCAATGGCTGACTGATCAGTAGCATCCTGGCCTGCCAAGGCCTGCTTGATCTCGACATTGACGTTCTGTACCGCCTGCAATACGCCTTTTCCCATATACCGATTTGGATCACCGTCGCGAAGTTCCAATGCTTCGAGTGAACCCGTGGAGGCGCCTGAAGGTACCGCCGCTGTACCGACTGAACCGTCGTTCAAGACAACATCAGCTTCTACGGTGGGATTGCCACGTGAATCCAGTATTTCGCGGGCGCTAATATCGCTGATTGTTTTCACAAATGCTCCACTTTGGAGTTATCTTGACCCTGACCCAGCCAGGTTTGTTGTTTGACTACACTGTCTATTTGCATCAATTCACTTAGGAGTTGCTCTAAAAGGTCCAACGGCCAGGCGTTGGGGCCGTCACTCGGCGCATTGTCGGGATCTGGATGCGTCTCTACAAATAAACCGGCGATACCAGCCGCCACTGCAGCCCTGGCCAACACCGGAATGTATTTCCGCTCACCTCCAGAGCGGTCTTGCTGCCCCCCGGGGAGTTGCACCGAATGACTGACATCAAACACTACGGGACAATGCGTTTGTCTAAGTGCTGCAAGCGAACGCATATCTACCACGAGGTTGTTATAACCAAATGACACGCCGCGTTCACAAACCATCACCCGGTCTTCACCTTCTGCCGCTGCTTTAGCTTTTTCCACTACATTGATCATTTCGTGTGGCGATAAAAATTGTCCTTTCTTGATATTTACGGGTTTGCCCGTTTTGGCAACGGCACATATCAGATCCGTTTGACGGCATAAAAATGCTGGGGTTTGAAGTACGTCAGCCACCGATGCCACCGTGTCTACTTGCTCAGGACTGTGCACGTCGGTCAGCACCGCACAGCCTATTTGTCGTTTTACTTCAGCCAACACGCTGAGACCTTCGTCCATTCCCGGACCCCTGTACGAACGAATGGAACTGCGGTTGGCCTTATCGTACGAGGACTTGTAAACAAACAGTATGTTTAAGCGTTGTGCGATTTCCTGGATCGTTGCCGCGGTATCGATAGCAAATTGTTGGGATTCGATAACGCATGGGCCTGCGATAAGAAATATCGGCCGGGTGAGGCCGATATCCATCCCACATAATTTCACCGTGCTAATGCCCGCTGAGGCAATTCAGTTTCGGAACGTTTATGTTGTCTGTAGGTGCGGGCAGCGCTCACATACCCTGAAAACAGTGGGTGTCCATCCCGTGGTGAAGAGGTGAATTCTGGATGAAACTGGCAACCGACAAACCACGGATGATCTTTTAACTCAACAACTTCCACAAGATCATCTTTGGTAACACCGGCGACGACTAAACTGGCCGCCTCTAACAAACTGCGGTACTGATTATTAAACTCGTAACGATGGCGGTGCCTTTCCACAATTTGGTCTTTACCATAACACTTGTGTGTTGTAGTTCCCGACAATAACTCGATTTGCTGTCCACCCAAACGCATGGTACCGCCCAGGTCAGAATCAACGGTGCGGCGTTGAATAGCGCCGTCGGTGTCTACCCATTCCGTAATCAGTGCAATCACCGGGTAAGGTGAAGTATTGTCAAATTCTGTACTGTGTGCGTCGTCAAGGCCGGCGACGTGTCGCGCAAATTCGATGACGGCAGCTTGCATGCCGAGGCAGATACCCAAATAGGGAACATTATTTTCTCGAGCGTATCGCACAGCCTTTATCTTGCCTTCGATGCCACGTTGGCCGAAGCCCCCAGGTACTAAAATGGCGTCGACACCAGTGAGACACTCTACCCCTTCCCGCTCCAGGTTTTCCGAATCGACATAATCGATATCGATACCGGTACGCGTGTGGATGCCAGCGTGCTTTAAAGCTTCCGACAAGGACTTGTAAGATTCTGTCAATTCAACGTACTTGCCTACCAACGCGATGCGAACCCGCTCGGTGGGGTGTTCTCCATCGTGAACGACCTTGTTCCACTCCGATAAATCTGCATGCGGCGCCTGCAGGTCCAGTTGTTGCAACACGATCTCATCCACATGTTGATCCCGAAACATCGCAGGTATTTTGTAGATGTTGTCCTGGTCAACTGCGGATATCACGGCGTCACTGGTGACGTTGGTGAACATGGCTATTTTTCGGCGCGCATCCTCATTCAGTGGCTCTTTTACCCGGCAGATCAAGATATCGGGTTGTATACCGATGCTTCTGAGCTCTTTGACGGAATGTTGCGTGGGCTTAGTTTTGATTTCTCCGGCTACGTCGATATATGGTACTAAGGTTAAATGTACAAAAACCGTATTTTTAGACCCTAAATCGATACGCATTTGACGAATCGCTTCGAGGAAGGGCAAGGATTCGATGTCGCCCACCGTTCCTCCGATCTCGACCAAGGCGATTTCTGCACCCGTGGCCCCTTCGTAGATACAGTTCTTTATTTCATCCGTGATATGAGGAATCACTTGAACCGTCCCTCCCAAGTATTCACCGCGCCGCTCCTTGCGGATAACCCGTTCGTAGATCTGGCCAGTAGTAAAGTTGTTTCTATGTCCCATGGTCGTTCGAACGAAACGTTCGTAGTGGCCAAGATCCAAGTCGGTCTCCGCGCCGTCAGCCGTTACATAAACTTCGCCGTGCTGGAACGGGCTCATGGTGCCGGGATCGACATTGATGTAAGGGTCGAGCTTGAGCAAAGTGACTTTAAGACCTCTTGACTCAAGCACCGCACCCAGCGATGCGGCAGAGATGCCTTTGCCTAGAGAAGAAACCACACCGCCGGTGATAAAAATATATTTGGTCATCGCCTTAACCGAGATTGTCTAAAAACTTGTGATTTGGAGGGTCGACGAGACGCCTACCCGGGATGGCATTACAGCATACCAGTCCTGACGCGAATAAGGAATCAAATCCGCAAATTAATTGTTGAAATTCTGCTCCTGGTCAAGATCAATGAGGATGAATTCCATACCGGGTTCACCGTCCTGCGCGTTAAAAGGCTGGCAATACCAGAATCCGACTACCGCCACTAATTCATCCTCAACGTAAACCAAAGGGACGCGGGCCCGTTCCCACGGTGGCACACCACTTTGCTGAAACAGTTTTTTTAGTTTTCGATGATTTTTACGATTGGGCAGCCAGCACCGCTCTCCGCCGACCCGGCTCCTGATGCTGATTGAACAAGTGTCGTAGATATCCTTTTTAATACCTCTACCCACCACTGGACGAGCTATTAAACGGCGATTACCGGGTAGCGCGGTTCCATCCGCGTTCCAACTGATCTGAAAAGCACGATGGTCAGAAGAAGATGAGGAGATGTATAGCCAATCGCGGTAGCGGCGAACCTGGACACCGGGCCAACTTAGTATGGCCGTGGCCTTTGGCAGGGTGACAACCATACTTGTATAGAGCTGTTGAAGGTGACTGCGGGCCGGTGCTTGGAACCCGCATTTTCGAAACCAAAAGCGTAGAGCATTGAGAACCCTTAACTCGCTCAGCTTGTTGAGGTCATCGACTGAAATCTTGAAAAAAGACAACTGCTTTTTATGACGGACGTCAGCCAAATCCATCTGGGCAATTTCATCCAAAAGCAGAGCAGTATCGCGCCAATTTTGAGCGGCACGCGAAACGGTTTGTGTAATCCCGGGCCAAGTTTTTCTTACCAAGGGCAATACCGTATGACGCAGGTAGTTCCTGGTGTGACGCTGATCTTCATTGGCTGGGTCGTGAATCCAATGCAATCCATTGTCCTTGGCATAGTCGTGTAATGCTGAACGTTCTACCTCAATCATCGGCCGCCACAATTGACCAACACCCAGGGCCCTTGTCGCTAGCATCCCCTTGAGCCCATGCGATCCGGCTCCGCGGAACAGGTTAGCCAATACTGTTTCCACTTGATCGTCAAGGTGGTGCGCCACCAGTAGTATATCTTTGGCGGTGAGCTGTTGTTCAAACCAGCGATAGCGGCCCTGCCTCGCCGCTGATTCGATACTTGTCGGCGATGCGGCCGATAAATCGAGGTGGTGAACCAGAAACCGCACGCCCCAAGCTTGGCACCTACGTTCACACTCTTTCTCCCAAGCAGTCGCCTGTTTGTGTAGTCCATGATTAACGTGCAAAGCCGTAATACGACTCCTGTCGATAGTTTCGATACTGATTAACGCATGGAGTAGAACCGTCGAATCCAGACCTCCGCTGAACGCAACATACAGGCTGGAATCAGGTTGAAGACCGAGTTCCGTAAATAGTTTTTGCTCTAAATATTGCTTATTGAAGCGATCGACATCATTCATCCTTTTATAAAGCTACCATAACCCATTAATTTTGAGTGGCGCTTGGCAACAAGACCGTCTGTTGATAGCTCTTTGAGCTCGGTCAGATTTTTAACCAGGTGTTCTTTCAATCTGACGGCAGCTCCCTCGACATCGCGATGCGCGCCACCAAGCGGCTCCGGAACAACGCTGTCTACCAAACCCAGGTCGTGTAAGCGCTTGGCGGTTAACCCCATAGCGTCCGCTGCGTCAGCAGACTTCTCCGCACTCTTCCATAAAATAGAAGCACACCCCTCGGGTGAAATTACTGAATAGGTGGCATACTCGAGCATCAACAGCCGGTCACACACACCAATGGCAAGGGCGCCGCCAGAGCCACCTTCGCCAATCACCGCAGAGACAATGGGTACTTTTAGCTGAGCCATGACGTACAGGTTCCGTGCTATGGCCTCACTCTGTCCGCGTTCTTCCGCATCGACCCCAGGATATGCACCGGGCGTGTCGATAAAGGTCAAAATGGGCAACTCAAATTTTTCAGCCATGCGCATTAAGCGTAGGGCTTTACGATACCCTTCCGGTCTGGGCATGCCAAAGTTTCGGTACACCTTCTCATTGGTATCACGCCCTTTCTGGTGACCTACGGCGACGACCGGGTGCCCGTCTAGCTGAGCTAAACCGCCGACGATGGCGTGGTCGTCCGCGTACATTCGATCACCGTGGAGTTCCTGGAAATTATCGAATATGTGTGGAAAGTAATCTAAAGGATAAGGGCGTTGAGGGTGGCGTGCCAGCTGTGCTATTTGCCAAGGTGAAAGAGAGCTGAAAATGTTTTCAGTGAGTTTGGTGCTCTTCTTTTGCAACCGCGCGATTTCATCGGTAATGTTGACATCATCACCAACACCCACGTGCTTCAGCTCATCTATTTTCGCCTCAAGCTCCGCAATAGGTTGTTCGAAATCCAGGAAGTTAAGATCCACTCTGCTATTCAGTTCAAAGTTAAAAGAACAAAGTTTAAAGCAAAAAGAATTAGATTTTTGGTCTTTAAACTTTTTACTTTAAACTCGCCACTTTTTCTACGCAGCCGATTCTACTTTATCGATCACCATGGAGGCTGGATTTTTACGGTAGATTACATTTACGCTTTCATCGCCGACAATTTTCTTTACCGCGTCTAAAAGAGAGCTGTTCAAGCTTACACTTCTGTCTTCACCAGCAGAGATCTGAGTTTCAGCTTGGTCTGTCCGATAGTGAAATAAAATCTGACACTGACCACGCGGTTCATTTTCCAGCGCATCTGCCAATCGATCTATCACCGATAAAACGGCGTTATTTTTCTCCACTGTAATGATCAATCTGTCTGCGAAAAGTGCGCGCGCTTGTTCCAGGCTATAAATCGATTCAGCCGACATTTTATACCCGCCTGTGTATTCATCGACGCTGACCTGACCATGGACGACCAACAGATTGTCTTTGCGTATTATCTCGCGATACTGTGCATAGAGATCCGCAAATACCGCGAGCTCAACCCGGGCTGTTTGATCGTCAAGGGTAACGAAAGCCATTCTTTCACCGCGCCGGGTATTCATTGTGCGCAATCCGACGACTAACCCAGCGACTATCATGGATCTATCGCGGTCTGGGTTTACGTCAGCCAACCTCGCGTGAACGATCTGATCGAGTTCCCGTCTAAATCCATCGATAGGATGCCCGCTTAAATAAATCCCTAGTGTTTCTTTCTCCGCAGTCAGGGTCTGCTCTTTTGACCATTCAGGAGCTGGTATATAAGCAGTCGAATCTGAATGTGAAGCTTCGACACCGAAAAAATCTGACTGTCCTGTTTGTTGGTTCTGTGTTTTCTGGCTGGCTAGGTCGATAGCTACCGGCAAAGTAGCCACAAGACTGGCACGGTGCGCGCCCAGATCATCCAAGGCACCCGCCTGTATCAGAGACTCGAGGGCGCGTTTATTGATGCGTTTGTTATCCACTCGGGTACAAAAATCAAAAAGATCAGTGAACTTACCAGAGTCGTTCCTGGCTTGAATGATCGCTTCTATTACCCCGAATCCCAATCCCTTAATCGCTCCTAATCCATAGGTGATCTCTGCTTCACCTATCGCTTCAAAAAAGTATTGGCACGTATTGATATTTGGTCGCAGCACGTCGATGTTCATATCGCTGCACTCTGCAATAAGCGTGACCACACGATCCGTATGTTCCATATCTGCAGACAACGACGCCGCCATGAAATTTGCCGGATAGTGAGCCTTTAACCAGGCGGTTTGATAAGTAATCATTGCGTACGCCGCAGAGTGAGATTTATTAAAACCATAACCTGCGAATTTTTCCATCAAGTCGAAAATGAATGTCCCGGTTTTCTCATCTATGTTGTTTTTTGCCGCCCCCTCTATGAAGATTTGGCGCTGCTCGGCCATCTCTTTCGGTTTCTTTTTACCCATGGCACTCCTTAACAAATCTGCTGAACCCAGCGAATAACCCGCCAATACCTTCGCGATTTCCATAACCTGTTCTTGATACAGAATAACACCGTAGGTTGGTTTCAGGATTGGCTCAAGCAAAGGGTGTGCATAAGTTATGGAAGCTCGGCCATACTTGCGGTCTATGAAATCCTCGACCATCCCGGATTGCAGGGGGCCCGGTCGATACAGCGCAACAAGCGCCACCAAATCATCAAAGCTATCGGGCTGCAGGCGCTGTATTAGATCTTTCATACCCCTGGATTCGAGCTGAAACAGCGCTGTTGTTTTACATGTTTTCAATAGTGCAAAAGTCTCTTTGTCATCCATGGGCAGATCTTTTAAAGACACCTTGTGACCGTCACCTACTTGGTGGTTAATATTTGCGACAGCTCTGTCGATGATTGTAAGTGTGCGTAGTCCTAGGAAATCAAACTTGACCAGTCCGATCGCTTCCAAATCATCCTTGTCAAACTGGGTCACCATTTGATCGTTACCCTGCTCGCAGTACAAACTCGTGAAATCGGTCAAATCGGACGGTGCAATGACTACGCCCCCGGCATGTTTTCCGACGTTGCGTGCAAGTCCCTCTAGTCCCCGGGCAATATCCAACAACTCCTTTATGTCTGCCTCTTTGTTGTACCGATCGGCCAGAAAATCCTCCTCCTTGAGGGCCTTGTCCAAGGTCATGCCGACTTCAAAGGGGATCAGTTTTGCGACTTGATCGACAAATCCATAAGGCATGCCTAATACTCTGCCTACGTCTCTTACTACGGCACGGGCCGCCATCGTGCCGTGGGTGACGATTTGGGATACTTTGTCCCGGCCGTATCTCTCAGCGACGTAGTCGATTACCCTGTCCCGTCCCTCCATGCAAAAGTCAATATCAAAATCCGGTAGTGACACTCGTTCGGGATTGAGGAAACGTTCGAACAACAAACCATGTTGTATGGGATCTAACTCGGTAATCCCTAACGCCCATGCCACCAGGGAGCCGGCACCCGAACCTCTCCCCGGTCCAACCGGGATCCCGTTATTTTTGGCCCAGTTGATAAAGTCTGCGACGATCAAAAAGTAACCAGCGAATCCCATTTGTATAATGATTTCTATCTCCGTGTTGAGGCGATCTCTGTACATGTCCACTTCATCGGGTGTATGCGAATACTCGTCCATTCTCTGTCCGAGCCCCTTTCGTGCTTCCTCCAGTAAGGTTTCGTCAACGCCTTTGTGTTCATTCGCCTGGAACTTCGGTAAGTAGTAGTTACCCATTTCCATGACAAAATTGCAGCGCTTGGCTACTTCCAGAGTGTTATCGATTGCTTCCGGTATGTCCTGAAACAGATCGACCATTTCCTCACTGGAACGGACATATTGTTGATCGGTAAAGAGTTTAGGTCTTCTTTGATCGTTTAGTATTCGCCCGTCATGGATGCATACTCGAATTTCATGGATTTGAAAATCATCAGGGCTAAGGAAATGCACGGCATTTGTAGCGACTACCGGCAAACCCTTGTGCGCCGCCAACTCCACGGCAGCCGCGATGTATTCCTCCTCCTGAGGCTTGCCGATACGACGCAACTCAACGTAAAAGCGATCACCGAATAAATCGCAATACTCATCGAGCAACTGTTGAGCCCTGTCTCTAGTCATGTGAGTCAAGGCCAAACCAAGATCACCGTCTTGCGCCCCAGAAAGGACGATCAGCCCTTCGCCGAATTCCCGTAACCAGGACTTCCTTATACAGGCCCTGCTGTTGTGTTGTACTTCACGATGCGCACGCGCTAACAACACACACAGATTCTTGTAGCCGTGTTGATCTTTAGCTAGAAAAGTGAGGCGAGTGGGGTTGCTTAGATTTTGTTCTTGCTCGATCCATGCATCCACTCCAACTATTGGTTTCACACCCGCGTTTAAGGCTGCTTTGTAGAACTTAACGCAGCCATAGATGTTAGCTTGGTCCGTCAGTGCAATTGCGGGCATGCCCAGTTCAACAGCTTTGGTCAGCAATGCAGGAACGCGAATGACGCTGTTGGCTAGTGAGTATTCGCTATGCAGGTGTAAGTGAACAAAGTTATTTGTCATGATTCCTTCAAGTCAAAGGTTAACCTGGATTGCGTACCCAAAGCTTCACGAACTGGGCTGAAACTCTTGCGGTGGATCTCGCAGGCACCGAAGGATTCAAGTGCAGTCAAATGCTGAGCGGTTGCGTATCCTTTATTAGTGTTGAAACCATAGCGGGGATACTTCAGGTGCAACGCGCACATTTCCTTATCCCTTTCGACTTTTGCAATGATAGAAGCCGCTGATATTGTCGGTTCATATAAATCACCCTTTATCAGGGTCCTGGTTTCACATCCCAGCCTGGGAGCCCATTTACCATCAATAAGGCTTATGTCCGGTACAACACCAAGTGCTTCAACCGCACGCTGCATGGCAAGTAGTGCAGCATTGAATATATTGACACGGTCGATCTCATCAACCTCCACCCTACCGATACTCCAATACAGCGCCTGCTCTCTAATAGCTTTGTTCAGGCATAAACGCTTTTTGGGCGTTAACTTTTTCGAATCTGTTAATCCGACCAGATCATAATTTTTAGGTAACACTACCGCTGCAGCGACCACAGGGCCCGCTAATGGCCCTCGGCCAACTTCGTCAACCCCAGCGCAAATCATCGGTCACGTCTGAGTTTCGAGCAATTTCGATATTACAGTAGCCGCTTTCTCGTTCGCGTTGCAGCGAAGCGACGATATGATATCACTGAATGCATTCTCCACCAGCTGACGCTGTTCAGGTTTGGTCAGATAACGAATCAGTTCATTAACCAGGTTATCAACGGTTGCGCTTGATTGAATCAATTCCGGCACTATTGGGTCGTGCAATAGGTTGTTTGGCATCGAAAAATACTCAACGTGAGCCAGCAGCTTTACCAGCAAATACGACACCCAAGATCCCCTGTAGGCCACAATCAAGGGGACTCTGAGCAAGGCAGATTCCAACGCTGCGGTACCGGATGCCACCAGCGCTACATCTGAAGCTGCTATGGCCTGGCGAGATTTGCCCTGTACTATCGTGATGGGCAGATCTGGGTACCTACTCAAAAGTGTGGAAAAGTAATGCATGGTTTCTTCATTTGCAAACGGCGCAACAAACTGCACACCGTTGATTACCTTTTTTAATGAGTGAGCCGTTTGGATAAACAAATCACCCAGTCGTTTTACCTCGATCAATCTGCTGCCTGGCAAGAGTGCTACGATCTGTTTCTTTTCACCGTCAAGTCCAAGCAGTCGTCTGACATCAGCCTTTCGATACTCCGTGTCTATTTCGTCAGCAATTGGGTGCCCCACGAAACTGACGGGTACACTGTGTTTTTTATAAAAGTCCGCTTCAAAAGGAAACAACGTCAACATGTGGGAAACGGCTCGCTTAATTTTTCTGATTCTATAACTACGCCATGCCCACACAGTCGGGCTGACGTAGTGCACTGTAGCGATGCCGCTTTTTCGGAGTCGTTGCTCTAGACCGAGGTTAAAGTCGGGCACATCAACCCCTATGAATAACGCCACCCGCTCCTTATTGAATAATTCGAATAGATTACGCCTGATCTTCAGAATGTCGAGGACACTTCTCAGCAATTCATCCAAGCCCATAATGGATATTCGGGTCATGGGATAGAGCTGTCGCATCCCCACATCCTCCATGCGCGAACCGCCGATGCCAACGAATTCGATCTGTGGAAAACGAACCTTGAGAGCACGCATCAGCCCTGCCCCCAAATAATCTCCGGAAGGCTCACCAGCTACAATACCAACTTTCACTGTTTCTTACTGTCCTAACCTATGGCTTTACCGTTAAATTCTGGCGTCCATCCAAAGAGGAATACTCTCGCCAAAACGCCAAGCTTGCACAGGTTCATCGCGCACACGTAACAAAGCGTCGGCCGCAATCCGTGTAATCAGGCATCATCCCCGCGCAACCTGTGCCAGACTTGTTCCGGTAGCGGAAACCCAGCTGAATGACAAATGGATTCCGGCTTTACACTCGCTTCGCGCTCCAGTCGGATTGACGATTTGTAGGAACAAACGCAAGGCAGTCAACAACACTAGTGTTTATAGCAAAAAACACTTCGATCCTTTGCAACCACCATATCACCTCGAACCGATTATCGCAGCGAAGGCGCTGCTCCTACCGCGTACCCATAGCTTTTGGCAGCTAGCGTATGATGCCTCGCTCTGAAGCGAGGATGAATTCAATCAGTTCTCCTACGTTAGGGGTTTGCCAACCCGAACAGCGCAGCTTATCCAACGCGTCGTTTAAAGACAGACCGCTGCGATAAAGTATCTTGTAAGCCTTTTTCAGTTCTGTGATATCTTCCTCCGAAAACCCCCTGCGCTTTATACCTTTGACGTTAATGCCGTGGGGTGTGGCACGGTTTCCCGCTGCGACGGTAAATGGCGGGATGTCCTTCAAACAGACTGTACCAATACCTGTTATACAGTGTGCACCAATCCGACAGAACTGATGTACCAGAGTAAATCCCCCGAGGACTGCATAGTCGCCAACGCTAACATGACCGGCCAGGCTAGCACAGTTCGCAAAAATGGTATTCGATCCGAGCTGGCAGTCATGCGCGATGTGGACGTAAGCCATAATAAAATTGTTATTACCAATACGAGTTACACCTCCGCCTTGCGCTGTACCGCGATTTAGGGTGCAGTATTCCCGTATAATGTTGTTTTCGCCGATCACCAAACTAGTGCGTTCCCCCTTGTACCCGAGGTGTTGTGGCGCTTCACCTATTGAGCAAAATTGATATATCTTGGTGCCACGCTCTACAACAGTGTTTCCCGTTATGACGACATGCGCGCCG
This sequence comes from Arenicellales bacterium, assembly GCA_030066885.1. GTDB lineage: Bacteria > Pseudomonadota > Gammaproteobacteria > Arenicellales > JAANXG01 > JAHEKE01. The sequence goes on from JASJAT010000028.1 coordinate 13,093, forward strand.
ATCCAGGCACCATCCCTTATTTCCACATCCGGACCAATTACAGAAAACGGTCCAATGTGCACGTTTTCTCCAATCAGCGCCTGAGGGTCAATGATGGCGCGGTCGTCAATCACTATAAATCCTTATAGGTAAACATGAGCTCGGCGGTGCAACAGAGTTGGCCTTTGACAGTTGCTTCACCAGAGCATTTCCACATGTTCTTGATGCGCCTTAAGACGTGCACGTTTATGTCTATCGTATCCCCCGGCTCCACGGGTTGTTTGAAACGTGCTTTGTCGATACCAGTGAAGTAGTAAACCCTCTTATCGTTGGACTCTTCACCAAGATCGCGGCTCGCCAGCAGAGCGCAGGCCTGGGCGATCGATTCTACGATCAACACCCCAGGCATTACGGGGTGATGTGGAAAGTGCCCTGGAAAAAATGGTTCGTTCGCCGTTACATTTTTTATCGCGGCAAGTGATTTTCCCTTTTTATAATCAACGACGCGATCGACAAGCAGAAAAGGATAGCGGTGAGGTAAGTAGTTTTTTATTTCGTGTATGTCCATGACGTTCAACTATCGAAGTTAGTGACGACATCCCACGCCACGCTGAATCAAGTTTAAGCAAGTTTAAGGCAGTAGAAGGTATACCTACTGGCTTGCGTCGAGATCGGTTTTGGCGAGTTCCGCTAGCACTTTATCAGTTATGTCTATACGGTTACTTGCATATATAGCGCCCTGATGAATAATTAGATCGTACTTATCTTCCTCCGCGATTTTGGCTACCACCTTCAGTACAATACGTTCCAGCTTGCGAAGCTCTTCGTTTTGTCGCACATTCAATTCTTCCCTAAATTCTTGCGTGTCACGTTTGATCAGACGGCGTAGGTCTCTGACCTTTTTCTCCAGTTCTTGCCGATCGGACTCCTTAATCACTAAAGCGGTCTTCTCGAGTTCTTCCTCTATCTTTCTAAGTTCCTCCCGTTGTGCCGTTAGCTTTTGGTCCTTTGGATCGAACTCCGATTTTAGCTGTTTCAGCACGGTTTCTGCCTGTGGGGACGTTTCTATCGCCTTTGCCATGTTGACATAAGCGATTTTCAATCCTTCTGTTTGGGCGCTTCCGATGTTGTTGAGTCCACTCAACAGAACCACAATCGTTACAAGTAAAACTTTTTTCATGCCCTTCACCAAGTTCAATAAATCCAAGTTCACTAAATCTAGTTGAAAAACCGACCCAAAGTAAACTGAATCCGTTCTGTATCATCGCCAGGCTTGTCATTCAGTGGTTCCGCTATCGATACAGAAAGTGGTCCCACCGGTGAATACCAGTTAAAACCTATTCCTGCGGAAAATCTTAGCTCATTAAGATCGATATCTTGTCCTGGCCCATATACCTGGCCACCATCAACGAACAGCACGAATCGTTTGTCGTTGCCGGTGACTCCGGGCAAGGGAAACAGTAACTCTGTGTTAAACAGTATTCGTCTATCACCGCCGATCGGCTGTGGGTCGTCACCAAGTGATTTTGGACCTAGAGATCGTGCTTTGTAGCCCCTGACGCTGGTTGCACCACCTGCGAAGAAGTTTCTAAAGAAAGGCAATACCTCAGTGTCTCCAAAGCCATCACCATAACCCAGCTCCCCGCCGATTTTATAAGTTAGATTCTGGGTTATCGGCCAATACCAGGTCGAACGTAGGTTCAACTTATAAAATTCCAGGTCACTGGGTGGTACCGCTACCTCATAATTCAAACGATTGAGGTTTCCTCGAGTGGGAAACAACGTGCTGTCTCTTGTATCGCGGGTTACGAATCCCAAGACTGTGAGCAAATCATTGCTTGGATTTTGCTCGATGAATTCTCGAATACCCGGCGGTGTTTCTGAGGTCGATTCCAAATCCACCCTTTCCAAGTTTGCTCCCAAACTAAAGGTATCAAGCTCAGATAATGGGAAGCGATAGACGATGCCACCGCCTGTCGTCTCGGTGATATAGTCTGCCGTATCCGCGCGAGTTGCATCGACTGTCCTGCGAAATAGATTGAATCCCCGACTGACGCCATCGATAGTATGATATGGATTTACGTAACTTAAACGTATGATGTCCGTGACGTTTGAGTTGTCGAATGTCAGATCCAGTTCCTTCCCCGTACCGAACAGGTTCTTTTGGGTAATCGCTGCTTGAAACAATATCCCGTCCGCGTCTGACCAGCCAACACCAAACAGTACGCTCCCCGTTGCCCTTTCAGTGACCTCGATATTGACGTCGACTTGATCGGGGCTTCCGGGTACTGCCGGTGTATCGATCTTGATATCCTCAAAGAATCCCAGTCGCTGAAGGCGCACACGAGAACGCTGAACTTTCTTGGCAGAATACCACCCCCCCTCTAACTGCCGTAACTCCCTTCTAATCACTTCGTCCCGGGTTACCGTATTGCCGCTGATATTGATACGTCTTACGTAAACGCGCCGACCAGGATCAACGAATATGGTGAAAGACACTGTGCGATCTTCCTCATTGATCTCCGGAACTGCGTTCACCTGGGCAAACGCGTATCCTTCGTTGGCCAACAAATCGGCTATGGCTTTCTCACTGGCAGCAACATCTCGTCGAGAGTACGTGCTATTTGGTTCGATGAACACAGCTCCGAAAAGGAGTTCTTCAGGCAGAATCAGTCTTCCCTCGATGCGGAAGTCCGTTACTGTGTACTGTTCTCCCTCCGATATATTGATGGTGACGAATATGTCTTTCTTGTCAGGAGAAATCGACACTTGCGTCGATTCGATTCTGAAATCCAAATAGCCCCGGTCCTGATAAAAACTGCGTAGACTTTCAAGGTCTGCCTGGAGTTGTTGCCTCGAATATCGATCTTTTCGCGTGAAAAAAGTAAATAGTGCAGGTGTGCTCAAATCAAACTCGTCCCTTAGCTCATCCTCGTCAAACCGTTCGTTGCCTACGATGTTGATCTGTTTGATTTTAGCCGTATCACCTTCGGTGATTTCCAATCGAATCGATACACGGTTTCGCTCCAGGGGGGTGATGATTTCTTTAACCTCGGCGCCATACTTGCCGGTGGCAAAATACTGTTTTTTAAGTTCCTGAACTACCTGATCCAGTACTTTACGGTCGAAAACGCGTCCCTCAACCAGACCGATTGTTTGCAAAGCGGTTTCAATGGCTTCGTCTTTTATCTCCCTATTGCCGGCCACCTCAATGTCGGCGATTGACGGACGTTCCAGCACCTTTACAATTAGCACGGTGCCCTCTTGTTCCAGCTCCACGTCTTGAAAAAAGCCTGTTTTGAATAAGGCACGTATCGATTCTTTGGCTATTTCATCATCGACTTGATCGCCCACTTTTACCGGAAGGTAATTGAACACCGTGCCTGGAGAAATTTTTTGCAGCCCTTCAACTCTTATATCTGAGACGATGAAGGGCTCCAGAGCAGCCGCGCAAACACTAATTATTAATAAGCAAACTACCGCTGCATATCTTGTCATTATTATTTGTTAGTCTCTGCTGTGTGAGGGAGAACAATGCTTACGTTCGTATCATCCAAACAGCCTCACTATATCATTATAAAAAGCCAGGCTCATCAAACCGACTAAAGCCGCTATTCCTATCTGTTGACCCCAGAGCATTACGTTCTTCGGGACAGGCCCACCGATCACCAACTCTATGGCGTAGTACAAAAGATGCCCACCATCCAATAACGGAATGGGTAGCAAGTTAATCACGCCTAAGCTGATACTGACTACGGCCAAAAACAATAGAAAGCGATCGACTCCTATGCGTACGGTTTGGCCCGCGTACTGAGCAATGGTGAGTGGACCGCTGATGTTCTTAGCCGAAACCTCCAATTGCAGGATCTTCCACAACATTTTCAGAGTGAGGGAAGACATCACCCAAACGTTTTCTGCACTGTGCCTGACAGCTTCCACTGGTCCGTATTCAACATGTACGATCATGTCTTGTGGAAGCGTTACCGGGGCAGGACGAATACCGATACGACCGAATGTATGGCCATTCTGATCTATTTGCTCGGGAACAATGGACAGGTTTACGGTCTCCTCACCCCGAAGTACCTCAAACTGGGTCAGTCTGCCCGGGCGCGCTTGTACCAGCTCGACCATGTCTTGCCAGGAATCGACCGGTTCACCGTCTATAACGGTGATTTCATCGCCGGCCTGCAAACCTGCCGTATCAGCCGGCGAATTCGGTTCAACCGAACCCACCTGCGTCGGTATTTCCGGTATGTAACCAAACAGACCGATTCCCCTTTCCATAAGCCCAGGATCTATTTGGCTGAGTTCCAGGCGTCCTAAGTCGATGTTTCTTTGTTGGGGTTGGCCGGTGCTGTCGTTTACTTCCACGATGATATTTCTTTTTGCGAACGCTTGGTTGTATAGATACAGCCGGTGTTCGTCCCAACTCCGGTTAGGTCTGCCGTCGATAAAAGTGATCTCGTCGCCAACCTGGAAGCCACCCTGTGCGGCGATTGAGTTTTCCACCACTCTTCCCACTACAGGCTTGATACCGTCAATGCCCATACTGAAAACAATCCAGTAAGCTACTAGGGCAAAGAGAAAATTAAACATTGGTCCGGCGAGTACTATGGCTGTCCGTCTCCATAACGCTTGCCGATTAAAAGCACGCGGTAATTCGTGTTCAGGAATCTTCTCCTCGTGCTCTTCGTTTTCATCCAGCATTTTCACATAACCGCCGAGAGGCACGGCAGCGATGGCATATTCGGTGTTATCGGGACCAGCCCTTTTGGACCAGATTGGCCGGCCAAAACCAACGGAAAATTTGAGGACTTTGACACCCAGCCTTCGGGCCACCCAAAAATGGCCGAATTCGTGCACCGTGACTAGAATTCCAAGGGCGACGATGAATCCTATCGCGCTGTATAAAAACTCACCCATATTGGTACCTATATTTAAGTTCTAGACCCATTATTAGTCAGCAAATCTTGCGCACAATTCGCTATGTCGGTGCAACGCGAAGGTAAGCCCGACAAAAACGGGAGCTGCCGCTGTAACGCTGTCGATACGATCCAGAATGCCACCGTGTCCGGGGAGGAGTGACCCGCTGTCCTTCACATCGACGTTTCGCTTCATTTTACTTTCCCACAAATCGCCAACGATAGAAAACAGTACTGTGGCGACACAGATCCCTAGCCATAGAATGCCGCATAACGCATCGTAACCACTCCATAATGTGATCCCGACCACAAACAACACAACCATTACTATACCACCCGCAACGCCCTCGATTGTTTTGCCCGGGCTAATGAGTGGCGCCAGTTTGTGTGCCCCCCAGCGTTGTCCGGCAAAGTACGCCCCTATATCGGCGAGCCAAACTATCATAAATAACGACAACAACAGAGATATGTTAACTTGATGCAGATATACCAACGCACTCCAAGCCGGTATTAAAACCATAATGCCGCCTAAAATTCTGAATACGGGGTGTTTGGACCGATCCGGGGAAAGCCACAAAACCAACAGGACGGTTAGCCACCACACCACGCCAAGGAGGATCACCATGGGTAGTAAAGGATCACGAAACCACCACACCGCCAGTATAGTGGCGCCAAGGAGAACCAACCAAGCTGATCGCTGCATTGTGCGGCCCAGTTCGGCTAATGCAGACCACTCGAATGCAGCTAAAACCACGATCACTGCGAGTGTCAACGCAAACGCAGGTGTGGGCAACAGCAGGATAATAATAAGAAATACTGAAACGAGTACTAATGCAGTCGCAATGCGCTGCTTAAGCATTCTTGATCTGTTGGGCCCCGATTACCTGATCACCGGTTTGACCAAAACGACGCTGCCTTTTGGTAAAAGACCTCAAAGCCCGATCGAACGCTTCGTTATCGAATTCGGGCCACAGCGTGTCCGTGAAGTACAACTCCGTATAAGCGAGTTGCCACAGTAAGAAATTGCTTATCCGTTTCTCGCCCCCAGTGCGAATAAAAAGGTCGGGCTCCGGCAGGAACCGCGTGCTCAGACGAGCTTTTATGTCCTGTTCAACAACCTCGTCCGGATTAATATTTCCCACCCTAATTTCTGCACAGATCTTTTGACAGGCTTGAGAGATATCCCAACGGCCACCGTAGTTTGCTGCCACCGTCAGGTTCAGTTTTTCGTTATCGCGGGTCAGGTTCTCCGCTCGATTGATCAGCATTCGGATTTTCGAACTGAAGCGAGTAGTATCTCCAACTACACGTAAACATACGTCATTGTCATTGAGCTTTTTTGCCTTGCTTTCCAGAGCGTTGGCGAACAACTCCATGAGCAAATGGACCTCGGTTGGGGGCCGTCGCCAATTCTCACTGCTAAACGCAAACAATGTGAGGTAAGGAATACCTTTGTTAACGCACGCCTTTACAACGGTGCGAACAGATTCCAATCCCCTCTTGTGGCCCGCGATTCGTGGCAAGCCGTTTTTCTTAGCCCATCGTCCATTGCCATCCATTATTATCGCAACGTGGACAGGGAGTATGCCCGTTTCCGGAATTACCTGGGTTGAACTGCAGTGTGATTCGTTCTTCATGGTTGAAACTTTTGGCATGGCCTAAACAATTTTAAACCTCCATTATTTCGCTTTCTTTTTCAGCAACGATTTTGTCTAGTTGCTCGACATATTGGTCGGTTAGTTTCTGCGTTTCATCCAGTGCCTTTTTTTCTTCATCTTCCGCAATCTCTTTGTTCTTTAACAATTCCTTCAGATGATGATTTGCGTCTCTACGGATGTTACGAATGGCCACCTTCCCGTTTTCCCCCTCGGCCTTGACCAATTTGGTCATTTCAACCCGGCGTTCTTCGGTGAGCGGTGGGATAGGAATTCTAATAACCTCACCCGCAGTCGATGGGTTGAGTCCAAGGTCAGACTCCAGTATAGCCTTTTCCACAGAGGGGATGACCGATTTATCCCAGGGGGTAACAGCCAAGGTCCGAGCGTCGGAGACACTAACGGTAGCCACTTGATTGAGCGGCGTTGGATTCCCATAGTAGTCGATTTTCAAGTGGTCGAGTAACGCAGTACTCGCCCTTCCGGTCCGGATTTTAGCCATTTCTTCACGGATTGCCTCTACACTCTTCTTCATACGTGATTCGGCGTCTTTGATAATTTCGCTCTTGTTCATGCAACGACCTCGCTATCAACAAGTGTCCCTTCACTATTATTGCCAATTACGATTCTGTGCAAACACCCTGGATTCTTGATATCGAATACCCTGAGCGGAACTTTGTTCTCCCTGCACAGTGCAATCGCTGTTGCATCCATCACACCTAGACGCTGCGCCAAGACTTCGTCATAGCTTATTCTCTCATAGCGTTGCGCGCCAGCGTACCGGTTTGGGTCTCGATCGTATACACCATCTACTTGCGTCGCCTTTAGCAGCAAATCTGCTTCGATTTCTATTGCCCTCAGGCTGGCTGCAGTGTCTGTGGTGAAAAATGGGCTCCCCGTGCCTGCGGCGAATATTACAACACGATTTTCATTCAGGTGTTTGAGTGCGTGTTCACGAACATAAGGCTCACAAATCGGTAACATGGGAATTGCTGTTTGTACGCGCGATTGAATATCGGCGGCAGTTAAAGCCTGCTGTAGGGCTAACGCGTTCATGACGGTAGCCAGCATCCCGATATAGTCAGCAGTGGCTCGGGTCATGTTTAGGTTTCCTGCCCCTGCGCCTCGGAAAAAGTTACCCCCACCTACGACAATGGCGCATTGGACATTAAGCGTAATGATCTGGGCGATCTCACCACAGATATTGTTGAGTGCATGCGAATCGAGTCCGTGATCCAAATCACCACTCAAGGCTTCCCCACTGAGTTTTAAGACTATTCTATTGTACTGTGGGGTAGATGAAGGCAAGCTTACTATCCTCCTTTGGCTTGGGCCATGACCTCCGCTACGAAATCATCCTCCTTTCTCTCCAACCCTTCTCCAACTTCAAAACGAACGAACTCAACAACTTGTGCGTCTTCAGAAGCCAGCAGTTTTTGTACGCTTTGATCCGGATCCTTTACATAAGGCTGCCCTAATAGAGTCACTTCGTTTAGATACTTCTGCAACCGTCCCTCAACGATCTTGTCTACTATGTTCTGAGGTTTACCACTATCTGCCGCTTGCGCGGTATATATCTCTCTTTCCTTAGACAATACACCCTCAGGCACATCGTCACGAGATATGCACAATGGTCTGCTGGCTGCAACATGCATGGCGATGTCTCGGCCCAAATCGGAACGACCACCTTGGGTGTGCACAAGAACACCGATACGTGTTCCATGCAGGTACACACTGATTCGACCTTCGGGCCCGGCGTCGAGTCTTGCGAACCGCCGCACACTCAAATTCTCACCCACTTTACTAAACAGTTCTACGCGGGCTTCGTCAACGGTTTGCTGCGAGTCAGAGAACTTCAGTTTAGCGAGCGCATCAACACTTTCCGGGTTTTGGGCCAATACGATTTCCGCCACTTTCTGGCCAAATGCCCTAAAATTTTCATCCTTGGCGACGAAATCCGTCTCACAGTTGATTTCTACTAAGACACCCGAAGTCCCGTCCGCAGTCACGATGCCACTGATAGCACCCTCGGCAGCAATGCGACCCGACTTCTGATCAGCCTTAGCTGCGCCTTTTTTACGAAGTTCTTCGATGGCCGCGTCCATATCTCCACCACTTTCAGCAAGCGCCTTCTTGCACTCCATCATGCCGGCTCCTGTACGCTCGCGTAGCGCTTTGACCATGGCAGCTGTGATTGTCATGTTGTTCTCCTTAGTTACTTGCCGCTTTGACTAGTGACTTGGCTTGATCGATCCAATCTTCGCGTTCAATGCGGTTTCTCAGGCCTTCTTCCAGCTGTGCTAAATCTGCATCGGTGAGTGACGCGAGCTGTCCCACGCTGGCATATCCCGCCTCTTCGAGCTTTCCGGCAATCACCTTTCCGATCCCATTGATTTCGGTCAAGGGCAGATCAGATGGTTCCGCAGTTGTTGCCTTTCCGACCTTAGATTCAGCGCCCTTTTCTTGTGGTGCTGATTCTTGCTCTTTTACCTCAGCCTTTTCAGACTTCGTTTGTTTGGCTTCGGGCTCATCTGCTTCAGCCTTCCCAGCTTTGGGCTTGCTCGTTTTCGCCTTCTCTTCCTTTGGTGTTTTCTGCTTGGCGCCGTCTTCCTTAGAGACTTCTCCTACTGGCGGTGTTTCCGGTGCCTTCTTCTTGGTCCGTGAAACCTTGGGCTTTACCGCCTGTCCCTCTTCGTCCACCTCGACGTATTCTTCACCCTCTTCAGGGAGTTCGATTTTGAACGATTTACGTCCCTCGATAACCGCATCCGCGGCACTTTCCACATAAAGTCGAATAGCCCGAATGGCGTCGTCATTGCCTGGAATAACATAGTCAATCCCGTCAGGCTTGCAGTTGGTATCCACCACGGCGACCACCGGGATACCCAGTTTGTTTGCTTCGGCAACCGCGATGTACTCTTGCTTGACGTCTATAACGTATAGTACGTCCGGTAATCCCGGCATATCTTTGATACCAGCCAGGCTTCGCTCCAGCTTTGCGTGTTCGCGATTCAATCGCAGCCCTTCTTTTTTGCTTAGCTTTTCTAATCCGCCTTCTGCGAACTCTGTTTCCAGGTCTTTGAGCCGCTGGATAGAATTCTTCACGGTTTTGAAGTTAGTGAGCATACCGCCCAACCAACGATGGTTCACGTAGGGGCAACCGCACCGTTCAGCCGCTTCTTTGACCTGTTTACTAGCAGCGCGCTTGGTACCGACGAACAATATGGTGCCTCCATTTGCTGCCATTTGACCGAGAAAATTCATCGCGTCCTTGAACATCGGCAATGTATGCTCAAGGTTTACGATGTGGATTTTGTTGCGCTCGCCATAGATATAGGGGCGCATTTTAGGGGACCAGTAACGAGTCTGGTGTCCAAAGTGCACGCCAGCTTCCAGCATCTGGCGCATAGTGATGCTTGACATATTCTGTCTCCGTTTCGGGTTTGACCTAGCTGCGTGTTCTCTGGCGTCAACCCCGCGGGGCAACCCTGACAACCGGTTTGTCGAAACACCAGCCGAATTTTTAAGCGGGCGCTTTATATCATACCTATCGGTAACGGAGCAAACTGGTCCATGGGGCCAGGTTAGATTGATTAATAAAAGACACTCGCCAAGACGCCGGGCTCGCCCAGGTCGAATTATCGCGGTGAGGGCGCGGTTCCTAACGCCGTTGCGGGAGAGCAAGGTGATTGTATTATGGTCCCAGAGCCTGCCCTGCGCATAAAGCCTAAATCGTGTAGCATGTTACGTTTTTTAAATCGATCAAGGACTTAATGGCCATCACCATCAAAACACCAGAAGAAATAGAGCGGATGCGTGTAGCCGGCAAACTGGCCGCTAAAGTGCTCGCCATGATTGACCCTTATGTAGAAGCGGGCATCACCACTGGCGAGTTAGATCAGATTTGTCATAAATATATCGTCAATGAACTTGATTCCATCCCTGCCCCATTGAATTACCGGGGTTTTCCAAAATCTATATGTACCTCTGTAAACCACGTAATCTGCCACGGGATCCCCGGCGAAAAAAAACTGAAAAAAGGTGACATCATCAACATCGACGTCACTGTTATTAAAGACGAGTTTCACGGCGACACCAGTAAAATGTTCTTCGTCGGTGAACCGTCAGTACTGGCCAGACGGATAACAGAGGTGTGTAAAGAATGCTTATTGAAGGCGATAGACATCGTTCACCCGGGTACACGCTTGGGTGATATTGGTCACGTTATCCAAACCCATGCGGAAAGCCACAATTTTTCAGTCGTCAGGGAGTACTGTGGTCATGGCATCGGGCGACAGTTTCATGAAGATCCTCAAGTGTTGCACTACGGGCAACCCAACACTGGTATAGAACTGGTGCCAGGCATGACATTTACAATCGAACCAATGATTAATGCAGGTCGCAAAGACACCCGACTGCTATCGGACAATTGGACGGTGGTAACGCGTGATCATAGCCTGTCGGCACAATGGGAACACACTATTCTGGTAACGGAGAATGGCCATGAAATCCTTACTGTGCTACCCGAAGACGAGGTTTAAGCACCTTGTATCTGTCTCGAAGTAAGCTCATAAACCACAGTGGTTTCTCCGCCCGTTTAAGCGAAACGAAAAACCCGGTCAAGTTATTTCGGGAAACATTGACCAACGCGCGTAAAGCCCTGCGTGAGTTTCATCGACAGGGAGCGTCTTCACAAGACATCGTGCGTTATCACGCCTGGGTAGTCGATCAGTTGCTGCATTATGCGTGGCACCACATCTACGAGCGAGGGGATCCCAAACTAGACATCGCGCTTGTGGCTGTTGGCGGATACGGCAGAGGTGAGCTGCACCCTTACTCAGATATCGATCTGCTGATACTGCTGTCAAACAACAGATACGAACGCGTCAGGCCGTTCAGTGAAAGGCTATTGAGCTTTTTATGGGACATTGGACTTGAGGTAGGCCACAGCGTTCGCTCAATCAAAGATTGTGTGCAAGCAGCAAAACAGGACATTACTGTCGTCACCAATCTCATGGAAGCACGCTTATTAGAGGGTAACGACAGTCTGCTGGAGAAAATGCGTGCCAGTACGGGACCGGACAAAATCTGGAAACCCCAGGATTTCTACAAGGCTAAATTGGCAGAACAGAACGAACGCTATAAGAAATTCAATGAGACTGCCTACAACTTGGAGCCCAACATCAAGGAAGGGCCCGGTGGTTTGCGAGATATCCAGACCATATGTTGGGTGGTGCAGCGACGATACGGCGTTAACGATTTAAACGGTTTAGTCGATATCAACTTTCTCAATGAAGAAGAGCTCCGCGCACTGATACGTAACCGAAATTTTCTTTGGAAACTTCGCAATGGGCTCCACTACGCGGCCAATCGGTGCGAGGACCGCCTGTTATTCGAGCATCAACGAACGCTGGCCCGGGAATTGGGTTACGAAGACCAAGGTGGGCATTTGGCGGTCGAACAACTGATGAAACGATACTACCGAACGGTCAAGGAGCTAAGGTTACTAAACGAAATATTGCTACAGCACTATGAGGAGGAGAATTTGCCCGCCAGGGGCAAAGGCGTTAAGAAAATAAATCCTCGTTTCCAGGCTTTCAACGACTACCTTGAAATTACCAGCGATGATGTATTCGACAAAAATCCAAGCGCCATCCTTGAAGTTTTCCTTTTACTGATACAAAACCCTGAATTGAAAGGGGTTCGTGCCGAGACCATCCGTAAGCTTAGGGCGAATATCCACCGGATTAACCAAACGTTCCGTGACGACGAAACCAACCAGAAGCTGTATATGCAGATCATGCGTCAGCCCAGCGGGATAACGCATGCCTTGAGACGGATGAATGCCTATGGGGTGCTTGGTGCCTATATCCCGACGTTTGGTGGCATAGTTGGTCAAATGCAACATGATCTGTTCCACGTTTACACTGTGGACGCGCACTCTCTATTCGTTGTTCGCAACCTGCGGCGTTTTTTCGTCGAAGAGTTTAAGGACGAGTTCCCTCGTGCGAGCCGTATCGCGGCAAAACTGGCCAAGCCTGAACGTCTCTACATTGCCGGTTTATTCCATGACATCGCGAAGGGTCGAGGCGACGATCATTCGATATTGGGAGAATCGGATGCATTGGGTTTCTGCCGGCAACACAGGCTGAGCGACTACGACGCCTATTTTGTGGCCTGGTTAGTCCGCCACCATTTGCTCATGTCCAGTACAGCGCAAAAAGAAGATATTTCGGATCCCAATGTGATTCTCCGCTTTATCGATAAAGTCGGAGACCAAGAGCACTTAGACAACCTTTACCTCCTCACGGTCGCGGATATTAGAGGGACCAGTCCAACCGTATGGAATGCCTGGAAAGGTAAATTACTGGAAGAGTTGTATGTGACTGCGACTCACGCGTTGCGATTGGGTAAAGGAGAACCCATCCGCATTGAAGATCGTATAAAGGATGCCAAAAACGAGGCAAAGAAGTTTATAGATACCAAACTGACCACCATAGAAAACGCGCATGAATATTGGACTTCGTTGAGCAACGACTATTTCCTTCGCTACAATGCCAAGGAGCTCGCCTGGCACGTCAATGCGATAGCTGAAACCCGTGCTATTGATCTGCCTTTGGTATCGATCCGCCGCGACCCAGAACTGGACGCTGGTGTCTTTCTAATCTACGCCGCCGAATCCGATTTGCTCCTATCGACTGTTACCGGAGCCTTTGAAATGCTAGGCCTGAGTATTACTGATGCCAGGATACACAATACGTTGTCCGGTTTTGCTATATACAGTTTTGTCGTACTCGATACCCAAAGTTACAACCGGACTGAACAGGAATTAAAGCGGGAAATACGTCGGCTTATTCTGAATCCAAAAATTGAGCGCAAACCGAGAATCACCCTGTTGTCGAGGACGATGAAACAGTTTCCAATCGAAACGCGGGTAAGTTTCGATTCTACGCACAGCAACCACACAGTTATGGAGATTATCGCTCAAGATCAGCCGGGACTGCTACACCGTGTTGCAAGGTGTTTATGGTCCTGTAAAGTTAAACTTGTCACCGCCAAAATCGCGACTTTCGGTGAACGTGCAGAAGACGTTTTCTTTATCACCGACAGAGATGGCCGTCCGGTCAACGACCCCATAACCCGCGATTGTCTTACCGTTCGTATCTACGACGCCCTGGCCGGTGAACCCAGCATGAGGAAAACGGCATCGGTGGTATAGTTCTGCGATGTCTCAATGTCAATATGAGTAGCCTTGAACAAGTAATCGAATCGGCGTTTGAAAACCGATCAAACATCAATCCTTCAAACGTTGATCCTGAAGTAAAAGATGCGATACTCGATGCAATCGAGTTACTGGATGCTGGAACGGCCCGAGTTGCGAGCAAAGAAAACGGTCAGTGGATCGTTCATCAGTGGCTTAAAAAGGCGGTCCTGCTGTACTTCCGAATAGAAAACAACGTGGTTGTTCCAGGATCGTTTACCAACTACTACGACAAAGTACCGCTCAAGTTGTCCAGCTACAACGACAGCAGATTCGCCACTGACGGTTTCCGTGTAGTGCCCCCTGCTGTGGTCAGAAAGGGATGCTATGTCGGCCCCAATGTGGTGCTCATGCCCAGCTACATCAATATCGGTGCTTATGTCGACGCGGGCACCATGGTCGACACCTGGGCAACCGTAGGATCCTGTGCACAAATCGGAAAGAACGTACACCTATCCGGGGGTGCTGGTATAGGAGGTGTGCTCGAGCCCATCCAAGCCGGGCCGACCATTATCGAAGACAATTGCTTTATCGGGGCGAGGAGCGAGGTTGTCGAGGGAGTTGTTGTGGAAGAAGGGTGCGTGCTTTCCATGGGCGTGTTTATCGGGCAAAGCACGAAGATCCTCGATAGACAAACCGGCGAAGTATTGTATGGTCGCGTACCCGCAGGTTCGGTCGTAGTTGCCGGTTCAATGCCTGCCAAGGATGGCAGTCACAGTCTATACTGCGCAGTAATCGTTAAACGCGTTGACGCAAAAACCCGGGCGAAAGTAGGTATCAACGAACTCCTCCGTGCGGACTGAATGAGATTTACTCATAAACGAACTCAATTTGCCGTTCTATTACAGCGAAGGCGCGCCGCTCCCGACAGCGGCCGAGGGTCGAGCCCTATGCCGGCCTGCGGGCTGACTGGTTTTTCGGTATGAGCTGCTACGATGAATTCCGTCGTCCTTGGATGATCGCCGAATAGGCAGTTGGGCCGTATGCAAGATATCACCTTAGAACTCACTAAGGAGCTTGTCGCCAGGCCGTCCATCACTCCGAGGGACGAGGGTTGCCAAGAAATCGTTGCCGAAACATTGTCTGGTGTGGGTTTCGCGGCTGAGTCAATGTGTTTTGGTGACGTCGATAACCTATGGTTGCGACGGAATACTGTCGCGCCTCTACTCGTTTTTGCCGGTCATACTGATGTTGTACCGACCGGCCCGTTGGATAAATGGCGATTCGATCCGTTTGTTCCCACCGAGCATGACGGCTACTTGTATGGTCGCGGTGCAGCGGATATGAAAGCATCTATCGCCGCTTTCGTAACGGCAGTGACCCGGTTTATCGAGGCCTGCCCCGAACACCGAGGCTCAATCGCCTTGTTGCTCACCTCAGACGAAGAAGGGCCCGCAGTCGACGGGACAAAAAAAGTCGTAGACAAACTGTCTTCCCGCGGGGAAGGCATCGACTACTGTATTGTTGGTGAACCCAGTTCCGAGCTGGAACTTGGGGATACGATCAAGATCGGTCGCCGTGGTTCCCTGCTGGGTCGTTTAGTAATACACGGTATCCGCGGGCATGTTGCGTACCCGCATCAAGCCGACAACCCGATACATCGTTGCCTACCAATATTAAACCAACTCGCTGGCACGGCTTGGGATGAAGGCAGTGATGAGTTTCCGCCAACGACTTTTCAGGTAACGGATATCACTACCGTAGACAGTGCTGAAAACGTAGTGCCGGGCGAGGTCTGTATCAACTTCAATTTTCGGCATTCGACGGTCTCCACCGCAGACGTGCTTATGGCCAGAGTCGAGGAAGTGTTGAACGAGCACAACGTTCGGTTTGAACTTGAATGGAAAGTTTCGGGGAGCCCGTTTGTAACTAAAAATGGTCAGTTGATCGACATCGTTAGTCGAGCTATCGCCGAGGAAATTGGGATTAATACCGTGCCTTCAACCTCGGGCGGCACTTCGGACGGACGCTTCATCGCCCCAACCGGTGCCCAGGTTGTGGAACTGGGCCCGGTTAACAAAACCATTCATAAGACCAACGAATGCATCGCGCTTGAGGCGCCAGGCCAACTGTCCAACATCTATTACCGAATCCTGGTTGGTTTGCTGACCTGATCATGGCAGAACTGGGAACGAGTGAATTGAAGATACAAATGGTGGGTGCCACGGACAAAGGACTGGTTCGTGAACGTAATGAGGATTGTATAAAACTTATCCCAGAATACGGCATCGCTATTTTGGCTGATGGCATGGGGGGACACTTGGCGGGCGACGTCGCTTCAAGCATGGCGGTCGAGGTGATAGCGGAAGAGCTATTAAAGGAAATTGAAGTGGGCGTACAAAGTCCCGTGTTTACCCAGGAAAAGCTGGTTCGTTCACTGTCAAAAGCCAATAAATCTATTAGATTGGTTGCGAAAAGCAAGCCGGAATGTCACGGTATGGGTGCCACCGTGGCCGTATGTGTGGTTTCGGATCAGGTTTTGGTTTCGCACCTGGGTGACTCGCGCGTATATCAATTCGCGGATGGCGAACTGTCATTACTCACCGAAGATCATACACTGGCTCAGGAATACTTAAAGCAAGGGATGTTGAATGAAGACGAAGCAAGGACTTGGGCGGGTCGAAACCTCTTGATGAAAGGTTTGGGCATCGAATCAACCGTTGATCCCGACATCAAAATCGGCCCAGTTAAAAAAAATTATCTATACTTATTGTGTTCGGATGGTTTAACCGATGTGGTCAGTGACGAAAGAATCTCGCAAACCTTGGGCGCAGCAACGGAAAACTTGGAAGACACCGTAAATCGACTTATCGAACTCGCTATCGACAATGGTGGACCGGACAATATCTCAGTTATTCTGATCAGGGCACTCACTCAAAACTAGCGATGATTGAACTAACAATCAATAAGCGAAACACCAAGCTGTTTAGGCATTCTATAGATGGCGGCGCGATCACCATCGGGCGCAATCCCGATAACGAGATTTATTTGAACTCCCCATCAGTATCACGTGAGCACGCGCGAATCTCTTTTTTAGAGGGCGCGTGGTTCATTGAGGACTTAGCCTCCAAAGGGGGGACCCTGGTCAACGATATTAAGATACAACACGCGGAATTAAGTGATAAAGATGTCATTCAAGTCGGCCAATATAAGATCGACTGTTCGTTTGGAGCGGAGAAGAAACCTACCAATGTAGCGTCGATACATCCAGTAAAAACTGAACAGCCGCAAGATGAAATGAATAGTGAAACGGGTGGGGAAACACTATACCCGGACGAGGCGACAGTAAACGGGTCGAATGGACATGGTCTGAACAGACCATCCGACTCAAACTGCGAAGAACAACCATCTCAACTGCTCGACAACGAAAGCAGTTTGCTCTCCAACGGCGACCAGGACCCAAACCCGCGGCAGGCAGCAGAAGCAGAGACAGAACCACAAGTCGGCGAAGCAGTTGCACAAGGCCCTTCCTTTCCCGAACCTATCAAACACGCACCACCCACCCACGGTGGTAATGCTCCGCCATTGCATGGTACCGGGGTTGATGTGGTGGCGGGGCCGGCGCAGGGAAAAAGGATTTACTTTACCCGCGATAGTGCGGCATTGGGTGTGAAAGACATCACCGCAGTGGTTATCAAGTCAGTAGAAGATGGTTATATCGCGCAAGCACCTAACGAAGCTTTGACTGTTACGTTGAATGGCGACACCATTGACCATAATCCGGTTCAATTGGACAACGGTGATTTGATCCGATTCTCTAATCTAAGCGCCCGGTTTTTTGTCGATCCCAGTGTGGAATAACGATTCAATACTTAGGCGATAAGACTGAGGGCCTGACTCAATCGGCGCGTGGGAATAACCTCGATGCCTTGGGGCATCTGCTTGCTTTGGTTGTCGTGAGGAATGATCGCCGTACTGAATCCAAGTTTTGCCGCCTCTCGTACACGATCGATACCACGTTGAACTGGCCGCACCTCACCGCCTAGACCAACTTCCCCAAAAACTATCAAACCTTGCGGAAGTGGCTTGTCTTTAAGACTCGATACCACCGTCAAAGTGATCGCTAGATCCGCCGCGGGCTCGGTGACTCTTATGCCGCCTACTGCATTTACGAATACATCCTGATCATACAGTTGATAGCCACCGTGTCGGTGTAGCACTGCGAGTAACATAGCTAAACGTGATTGGTCTATCCCCACGGTTAATCGTCTTGGGTTGGCCAGTGGGCTTTTATCGACCAAGGCCTGTATTTCAACAAGTAAAGGCCGGCTGCCTTCTTGGGTAGCCAAGGTAACGCGACCTGGAGAAGGCTCTTGAGCTGGATTGACAAACATTGCGGACGGATTATCGACGCCTCGCAACCCTCTTTCGGTCATAGCAAACACACCAATCTCATTGACCGCACCGAATCGATTCTTGATTGCCCTGATCAAGCGAAAACGGCTTGTCTTGTCACCTTCGAAGTACAAGACCGTATCGACCATGTGTTCCAGAATGCGTGGTCCGGCCAGGCTACCACCCTTGGTAACGTGCCCGATCAGAATGAGCACAGCCCGTTCTCGCTTGGCGAAACGGACTAGCTTTGCCGCCGTCTCTCGTACCTGGGCTACGCTACCGGGAGCGGAAGTCAACTCCTCCGTGTACAGCGTCTGAATAGAATCGATAACTATGATTCTCGGTTTTGACGATGTGAGGCAAGCGAAGATATCCTCCAAATTGTTTTCTGCGACCAAATTCAGATTCGGTGCATCTACCCCTAGCCTTTGTGCGCGGAGTGCCACTTGCTCGGTCGATTCCTCACCGGTGACGTAAAGGACGGGTAAGTCTGCACTCAAAACGGCTAGACTCTGCAGCAACAAGGTTGATTTGCCGATACCAGGATCACCCCCGAGCAGCACGACAGAACCTTCGACAAACCCTTCTCCCAGGACCCGGTCGAGTTCACCCAGGCCCGAGCTGAATCTGGTGCTGGAAGATACCTGTATCTCATCCAAACGCTGGACGGTGGAACCGATTCTCGGCGAATCACCGCCCCTGTTTCGGTCCAGCCTTGACTCGATTAGGGTATTCCAGCCGCCGCAATCGACGCACTGCCCCACCCACTTGGGTGAGTGTGCACCACAGTTGGAACAAACGAAAGTTGTGCGAGGTTTAGCCCGCATATTGCACCAAGGCGGCCGTGTTGTTGTACATAAGTATCTGCTCCATAACTTAATTTAATCGAAGGGCTAACGCTCGTGATTCGGCACAGTTTTTCCTAGCAGTCGGCCTACCCCCGCCCTGGCTGGTCCAGGCCCGCTTGGACTTGGGTTTCACTCAAGCCATAGCTACGGCTATGCCTTGAGTTCCAACCCGGCGTCCAACCAACCCTGTCCTTCGCCATCATCCGGGGTCCTGATGCAATATGCGGGCTAGCCGGCATAGTGCACCAAGGGGACGGCCAAACTAGCCCACCACACCTTCCATGACTCGCGGGACACGCGGCGCTACACCGCTTAATATTTCATAGGAGATCGTATTGGCGGACAAAGCCACATCGGTAGCGAGCACATGCTCACCCCACAGCTCCACTGTGTCCCCGACTTCGGCGTCTGGGACGTCTGTTAAGTCGATACTGATCAAATCCATGGACACCCGCCCGACTAATTTCGTACGCTGACCTGAAAGCCATACAACGGCATCTTGAGATACGCTCCTCGGGTAGCCGTCACCGTAACCACAAGCCACCACACCTACAGACATGTCTTGCGGACACTTGTAGTCGCCACCGTATCCGATCGCGTCACCCCGTTTTAGATTTTTGATAGCAATAAGTTTTGAGCATAAGGACATGACCGGCTGTAGATTCAAGTCACGTTCGCTGACATCAAGTAACGGTGTGCAGCCATACAACATAATACCCGGTCTTACCCAATCTAAGCGCGTATCCGGCCAGGCACAAATACCGGCGGAATTGGCTAGGCTTTTCGTGAATAAATGTGAAGCGCAAACACGATCAAACACTTCGATTTGATGTTTAGTCGATCGACTGTTTTGATCGTCTGCGCAGCCCAAGTGTGACATCAACCGCAACTCCGCAACATGCGGAAGCCGTTCTAGACGTTCAACCACCCGATTAACCTCAGACGGATCAAAACCCAGTCTATGCATGCCGCTGTCGAATTTCACCCAGACCGAGATCGGGCGATTCAATGTGGTTTCTTCGAGTTGGTCTACCTGCTCCCAGGTATGAATTGCCGGTATCAATCCCCACTCGCTGACTGCCTGTAAATCCGCACTTTCGTGGAATCCAGACAGCAGATGAATCTCCTTTTTGATTCCGGCCTTCACCAATCCCGCCGCTTCTTCGATCCCCGCTACTGCGAAACCGTCGGCGTGATTTTCTATCGCACTTGCAACGTGCTCAGCATTATGGCCATAGGCATTAGC
>JASJAT010000029.1 GCA_030066885.1 Arenicellales bacterium
GTTGAATAGAGGATGAGTCATGCGAAAACTTCTTAGTGTTTTTATTACAGCCGCCGTGCTGTTATTCAGCTCCAACATTTCAATGGCAGGAGACAAAGTCAGGATAGGTGTGGAAGGCGCTTATCCCCCGTTTAGTTGGGTTGAAGCCGATGGCCAATTGAAGGGCTTTGACATCGATATCGCAATGGCGCTATGCAAGCAGATGGAGGCCGAATGTAGCTTAGTCCAACAAGACTGGGACGGGATTATCCCAGCTCTGCTGGCCAAGAAGTACGATGCCATCATCGCTTCGATGTCCATTACCGAAGAACGCAAGAAAAAAGTTGCCTTTACTAACAAGTATTACCAAACACCAGCAAAGTTCGCCCGCAAAAAAGGCTCCGGTATAGAGATCACTAAGGAAGGCCTGGCTGGAAAGACCGTAGGAGTACAGCGCGCAACGACCCATGATAACTTTGTCTCAGGAGAATTCGGTGACGCCGTGGAAATCAAGCGCTATGGCACTCAAGATGAAGCCTATCTGGATGCGCTTGCCGGTCGTCTCGATTTACTACTGGCGGATTCGGTTGCTATGGGTGAGGGTTTCTTGCAGACCGAAAATGGTAAAGACTGGGAGTACGTTGGCCCTGGTTTTACTGATGTCAAATATTTTGGCGAAGGTGCCGGGATTGCGCTGCGTAAAGAAGACACGGAGTTACGCGATAAACTGAATGCCGCCATCGAAGCCATCCGAGCGGACGGAACATACGAGGCCATCAACAAGAAGTACTTCGAGTTTGACGTTTACGGTGGCTGATTCAATACTGAGAACTCTTTTTTGTTTATCCTCTCCCTCTATGAGGGAGAGGGGCTCCGTTTATGCTTGATCTGCACGGATATTTCCCTTTTATCTTAAAGGGGATGGTCGTCACTATCGAAGTGGCGCTGGGTTCCCTGTTGATCGCCGTTATATTGGGTATGCTCGGTGCAACAGCCAAGCTTTCTAAGTCACGGGTCGCCCAAGGCATCGCCACTTTCTATACCACAATCATCCGCGGTATCCCGGACTTAGTGTTGATGATGATCATCTTCTTCGGCGGTCAACTGATCGTCAACGATATCGCCGATAAATTTGGTTGGGGTTATATCGATATCAGTCCTTTTTTCGCAGGCATTGTAACGATCGGCTTTATCTTCGGCGCCTATATGACGGAGACCTTTCGCGGCGGCATACTGGCTGTACCCCGTGGTGAGATCGAAGCCGGTTATGCCTTCGGTATGACCAGCAAGCAGGTTTTTTTCCGTATTACCCTGCCTGCTATGGTGCGGCATGCGTTACCCGCTTTTGGGAATAACTGGATGGTCTTGGCTAAAACTACCGCTTTGGTGTCGGTGATTGGATTGCAAGACATGGTCTACAACGCTAATCAAGCCGGTGGGACGACCCGGCAACCTTTCACCTTTTTACTGGTCGTTGCTTTCTTGTATCTGCTCATCACCGGCGTGTCGGACATAGCTTTGAGGCTAGCCGACAAAAAATTCAGCGTGGGTGTACGGCGAGCCTAAGCCATGGATTACGAAGCGATTATCAATAACCTTCCACTTTACTTCGAGGGCTTATGGGTCACTATTCAGCTGGTGACCATGGCGCTGGCTATAGGACTATGCCTGTCGGTACCCATTGCGTTACTTGCCTCTTCTAAAAATATACTTGTCAAGGCCTTGCCCCAGGCCTTTATCTACTTTTTTCGCGGCACGCCGTTGCTGGTTCAGATGTTTTTAATCTACTACGGCTTTGGACAGTTTGAGGCGTTAAGGGAAAGCTTCTTGTGGCCCATATTTCGCGAGGCTTATTGGTGTGCCTTGATTGCGTTTTCGCTGAATACTGCTGGTTATACGGCGGAGATTCTGCGTGGCGCCATAGCGCAAACACCTTTCGGTGAAATTGAAGCGGCGAAAGCCTGTGGTATGTCGAGTGCCACCATATACCGGCGCATTGTTCTTCCCAGTGCTTTTCGAAGGGCACTACCCGCCTACGGCAACGAAGTGATTTTTATGCTGCACGGCAGTGCGCTGGCCGGTGTGATTACTATCGTGGATCTTTTTGGCGCTGCCCGCATCGTCAATTCGAGGTATTTCGTTCCTTTCGAGTCTTTCATTACAGCCGGTCTTTTTTACTTGGTCCTAACCTTCACCCTGGTCTGGTTGTTCAAACGCTTGGAACATCGTTGGCACGCCTACCTGCGTCCTAGGGAAACATAAACACAGTCACGAGTAACTAGTTTCTCGTAGCTATTTAAAACAACCGGGGCATACCGACCCTCGCCACTCGTTACTAGTCAGCAGCAGCTGATATGGATCCGGCTCTAGGCCCTCTGAACTTGGCTTCGGCCGGAATGACGGGGAGTAAAAGTTCGTCATTCCCGCATGTTGTTAGCGGGAATCCAGTTGAATCGCGGCGAAGGCGCCGCTCCTATTCGCCTCAGGTCCTATCCTCACTGCCGCAGGCATCCGGGAATTAAACGTAGTTGACGGGATGGAGATTCACCAAAAGTCCGTCCCTGTGGATAGGCATTGGTTAGGGAGATAATATGTAGACATGACCCTACTCGAAAGGCGCCTCCGGCTGGGGACCGGTTTGTTCCTGGCTGTTTATGTATTCCAGCATCTGTTGAATCACTCCTTAGGCCTTGTCTCCTATGATCTGATGGAGGGTGTCCGCGACCTATTGTCGGTGGTGTGGCGGAACCCGATCATCAACGCGGCACTTTATTTTAGTTTGATAACCCATTTTGTTTTGGCGTTGTGGTCATTGTTCAGGCGTACAACTCTCAAAATGCCAAGGTGGGAGTTTGCACAGGTTACGCTAGGTCTACTCACTATTCCGTTACTCTCAGCACACGCCACAGGTAACTGGGGTTCTCGTGTGTTGATGGATGTCGAAGTGACTTACTACTTTACGATCGTCAGCATTTTCGATAACGGATGGTACGTTACCCGGCAACTGTTATTGGTAGTTGTCGCATGGTTGCATGTATGTGTAGGGCTTCATTTCTGGCTGCGCATGAAACCTTGGTACAAGAAATATTTGCCCGTCATCTATGTCATAGCGGTACTTATCCCCATACTTTCGGTATTGGCAACGGCCCGCATAAGTTTAGAGCTGAGCGATGACATACGCCTGTACAGTGATTCGACTGAGGAGGTGTATGAAGATGAAGATATTGAGGAGGATGAAAGCGATGAGCTGACGCCGCAAAAACTGAGTAACATTGTTTTAATCACGTTTTACGTTTTGTTGGCGCTTAGTCTAATCGCGCGATGGGGTTGGTTTTGGGCGCGAAAGAGAAAAGGTGTGTTTAACGTCTACCACCCGAGTGGAAAAAAATTGGTTGGTCTAAAGGGACAAACCCTGTTAGAAACCATAAGACATCATGACCTGCCACATGCATCGGTATGTGGTGGCCGGGCGCGGTGTACAACCTGTCGCGTCCGCGTGGGCCGGGGGCTGGATGGTTGTCCAGCGCCTAACGCACTGGAGCAGCAAGCTTTGGCACGCATCAAGGCTGCACCCAATGTGCGGCTCGCTTGTCAGACCCGGCCCATGGATGATGTTCATATTACACCACTGGTTTCAGCCGGTGAGGGTTTGAAGGCACTGCGACGGCCTGGTGCTGTGCAAGGATCGGAACAACAGGTCGTAGCCATGTTTGTCGATTTGCGTGGTTCGACCCAGATGGGAGAGAAGCGGTTGCCTTATGATGTATTGTTTATTCTCAATCGTTTTTTCTCCGAAATGACGGAAGTGTTGCAGCAGACCCACGGCCATTACGCCCAATTTGCCGGTGATGGTTTAATGGCTTTATATGGCTTGAGCCGAGGGTTGCAACAAGGGTGTCGTGATGCTTTAACCGGCGCAATTCAGATGCAGGCACGCATCGAACATCTGAATGAATACTTTAAGGATGAGCTGGACCATCCGCTGCGCATCGGTATCGGAGTTCATTGCGGTGAAGCAATCGTTGGGACCATGGGTCCGCCGTCTTCACCGAATTACTCCGCAATAGGGGACAACGTCAATGCGGCAGCCCGTTTGGAGTCACTGAGTAAAAACTTTGATTGTACGTTGGTCGTATCCGCGGTTGTCGCGGAGCAGGCCGGTTATGATTTCACAGATATCCCCTCACATTCGGTAACGGTAAGGGGAAAGTCTCAAATGTTGGATGTTTATGCCGTCGACCAGAGCACCCTGCAGGATATGGACTGGAGATGTAAGGTGGACCAGGTGGTGTAAGACACAACAACTACGTTAGTCGGTGTCTGCCTGAATAAGAGGACTCTTTGTCAAGACACTTTCTAAGTGAAACTACAATGAACTTTGCTGACAAAAAAGTGCTCATTACCGGATCATCCCGAGGGATTGGCCGGGCTACAGCCGTTGCTTTTCTTCAACATGGTGCATATGTCGCCATCAACGGACGAACCCAAGAGTCGGTTGATACCGCAATGGAAAACTTGTCAAGCAACGGCAGGCTGGTTGCTGCGGCAGGAGATGTAGGCACGGTAAAGGGCTGTGAATCGATTGTGCGCAAGGCCATCGATGGGCTAGGGGGTCTTGATATCCTGGTCAACGCAGCCGGTATTTGGTCTCCTCGAAGCATCGAAGACAGCGACGAGCATTTTTGGGACCAGGTACTGGATATCAATTTGAAAGGATCATTTTTTTGTGCACGAGCCGCGCTTCCCACGTTGAGAAAGAACAGAGGCAATATCGTAAACATCGCGTCTGACGCGGGCCTGAAAGGTCTAAAACACGATACGGTTTACTGTGCCTCTAAGGCTGCTGTCGTAAACATGACCCGAGCCATGGCATTGGAGCTGGCGCCCAACGTCCGGGTGAACTGCGTTTGTCCCGGCTACGTTGATACCGACATGGTTAGAAGAGACTATCTGGATAAGGCGGTGAATCCAGAACTGGCGGAACAGGAAGCCAACGCCTATGCCCCAATGAGGAGAATGGCGCGACCTGGGGAAATCGCCAATGCAATTTTGTTTTTGGCATCTGATCAGACCGGCTATATGACCGGCAGCGCACTACAGATCGATGGGGGTTCGACCGCGGGTTGACACCAACCAAAAAAAGCTCGCTAAGACGCCAAGCTCGCAGGTTTCTTATTACGTACGGATTCTTTTTTCTTGGCGTACTTTGCGTCTTTGCGAGAGAGATAACAGCGTTTATGGATACACTCTAAATAACGATGCGGTGTTGGTGCAGCTCCTGATAGTAGGGCAAGTGATGGTCGTAAAGCTCCTGTAATTTGGGTATGTCCTCAATCTTTATTTTTTCACTGCCGGTTTTTTTTATTTCCGCCGAACCCTTCAAGTCTCCATGCCAACCCGCGACATGGCGCCATTCTTTCGGTAGCTCTTCAGACCAACGCAGCGAGTGTTCTAAAAATTCGATACCGAGTGCCCTGCAATACGCGCGCATCGTGGCTTCGGTGTCATTCACCAAGTCGTCCGCGTCAACGACTATTGGGGTTTTCCCGGTGAGATTGACCGTCAAGCGAAACTGTTCATACTGCGATTCCAAACCTACTTCCTCGATGGTCAGATCGGGATCAAGTTTATAGTAGGAAATTAGAGACTTTTTTGGATCTCGTATTAGGTATGTATTTTTTATTTGCCCGAGAAACTCGTGGTCTTCCAAGATGTAGTCTGCAACGTAGTAGCACATGTCTTTGACAAAGACCGGCTTGGCCTCAGCTGCCCGTAATATCATGCGTTTAATGTCGGTATAGGAAGTAGGGTGGGAGGGGTCAACGTCGAAATAGGCCAACCTCTTCTTTGCATCGTGCACGTAGTAGAGATAAAGAAAAGGTTCGTGAAACGTCGTCAGGTCACCGCGTTCCAGCATGATCCGCTCCATAGCGCTGGAGACCGAACGCGGGTGTGACCACAAAAATATAATGTCGTTGGTTTGTTGCAAGGATATAAACCGGGGACAGTATACCTTTTAAACTCTGTAGGAATAGATACAGGGTAAATCGACAAGACATATTTGTAGCTTAGAAACAGTTCGTTCTTTGCTAACCATCATGTCACCAGCGCGCCGATCGAGTTGCGGCGAAGGCGGCGCTCCTACGGAGTTTCGTCAAGGTTAAAAGGTATACTGTCCCCGGTTTAGCTGTTGTTGCGCGTGGCATTTTTGTTGGCTAATTCTTTCAATAACGCACGTGCTCTGGGTCCAACCTTGACGTCATACTGGACGTAGCGGAGTGTTTCCATCGCTTCTGCATAACGTTGTTGATCGGTATAAGCGTTCGCTAATCCGATGTAATAACCCGCTATGTCTGGTTGTGATTGTGTCAACCATAGATAGACGTCAACGATGGATTGCTGGTTATTTGTGTCTCGTAATTCCTGAATGTATTCGCCAATTACGGTATTTTCCTGATTGAGAATAAGTGCCGATAAGCCAAGCCGATGCTCATGTTGGTACGCTTGTTGAAACGATTTAATCGCTGCAAACTTGGATCCGGCGTCACGATATGCTCTTCCCAGCATGATCAACGCATCTACGTCTTTGTAATAGATAGTGAGGTACTCATTTAGCAGTGCAATCGCATGAGAGAGGTCGTTTCCCTGAATAAGGTCGGACGCTTTTTCGAGTAACAATTCGCGGTAGTCGGCGCTTACCTCGAGGCTAGAACCGGTATATATGTGATCGTACAGTTCAACTGCTGACTCGAAGTCGTTCGACTTCAATCGTGAGTGGAAAGTAATAAATTGCGTCTCGGCCTCATTGGGTGGTTTGGATTCCAGATCAAGCTTACGGACTTTTTCGTCGTTCACCCCGGATAAGGGCTCGTTTTTATCCTGCGGCAAAACCGAGTTTCGCTCGTGTGCAGGGACAACAAGAGCGCCACTATCAGTTTTTACTTTGGAATCGAAGATCATTGGCTGAAGAGCTACCCCCAGCATAGCGAACACGGCAATAAATAAGATAGCTGCAACTCTATTCGCATGATTCGATAGCCGGTTAAAACGCGATAGGTGTATTTTTAACATCAAACGCTCTTATATCGAGAGGATTGACTACCTTCATCATATATCGAATCTACTCCCCCAACCATGAAATCATTTGATCGAAGGTATAAGACGAGATTCGTTGACATTTAGGTTACCTTCATCCGCGACGTTCATCGACGACGATTTTGTCTTGTAAGAAGAATAATCGATGGCGATAAGTGCGGGGAATATGGCTACTAACAGCACCGATAAACAAAGAAGCGACTAATAGTGGTACGCGCGATTCCCACATAAACGGGATCAGCAGCAGTAGTAATATCTTGACGAAAACTGCCATACCGCGAAGTTCAAAGAGGACAGCACAACTGGCGTGAAGGTCAGTAGCAAACAACAGTAGACCAGATACAATCGATCCCCACAACCAGGCCAACAGTACTTCCGGCGGTTGATCAAACATATGACCGCCGAGCAATACACCTGTGGCGAGTATATGAAGTGCACGCAAGCAGGTCCGAACCGTTCTTCTAAAGGGGAAAGTTCGAGGTTGCGCAGGAAAAAGTAATGACCAGGTCGTCATGTCATTGGTTATGTATACCTTCGGGCAACATCATGTGGATCCCGTTAGTTTGTAGTGAAACGGAGATCTTGTCTCCTTCTTCGAGGTGATTGCGGTGCACCACATGCGTGGGCAAGTTAAAAGCGATCGGCGTATCGTCGCGTTTATCCACAAGCATGGTGATACTCGCGTTGTCACCGAGCACTATTAATTCAGCAACAACGCCGTGTACGGGGTTCTCCCGCTCACCACGGGACGGGCGGACCCGTTGATGAAATAGAATATGCTGCGGTGGAATGACCCAATCCACCGACTGCCCGACTGGGAGCTCGGGTCGATAGAGCGTTTCCAAACTATAGCCGAGCCAGCGCAGTATGGTTACTTTTGTTGAAGTACGGTGTTCAAGTATCTCTCCTTCGAAAACGTTTGTTAGTCCGACCAGATGTGCAGCAAGTTTGTGCTTTGGGCGGCTTAAAATTTCCGCGGGTGTACCAATCTGCAGGCTTTGGCCATGATGTAAAATACAGATGCGATCTGCCAGTAAGCAGGCTTCTTCCAAATCATGCGTCACCAAGATAATGGGGTGAACCATTTGCCTGCGTAAGGCCGCAAGTTCACGCTGTAACTTGCGCCTTGTCGCCTGGTCCACGGATGAAAAGGGTTCATCCAGCAGCAGTGCCGATGGCTCCCGTGCCAGCGCCCGTGCGAGCGCTACTCGTTGTTGCTGTCCGCCTGACAGTTGGTGTGGTTTGCGTCGTTCCAAGCCACCCAGGTTGACCGCCTCAAGTAGTTGTTGTGCGCGTTTTCTTCGTTGCTCTGCACCGCCATCCTGAATAGCGATGGCTACGTTTTCCATCGCGGATAAATGGGGGAATAGTGCGTAGTTTTGGAAAACAATTCCGATCGCACGCTGTTGCGGGGGCCGATTCAGATCCTGATCGGTGTTCAGCCATTCAACACCGTTGCAGGTGACTCGACCTTTACTCGGGGTATTGAGTCCGGCGATGCATCGCAGTAC
This sequence comes from Arenicellales bacterium, assembly GCA_030066885.1. Lineage (GTDB taxonomy): Bacteria > Pseudomonadota > Gammaproteobacteria > Arenicellales > JAANXG01 > JAHEKE01. The sequence goes on from JASJAT010000029.1 coordinate 8,586, forward strand.
AGACGACTTACCGCTACCGGAAGGACCGACAAGCGCTACCAACTCACCGCGGTGACAACCGAAAGCCACATCCAAGGCGATCGGTGCCGCTTGCTTAAGGTGGACGCTTAAATCCGGGCTATTGGGGACGTTGTTTGAATCGGTCATTGATGAAATAGATAAAGCCGATGGCAACAAATGAAAACGTCAACAACAAAGCAGACATGGTCGCAGCCTGTTGATCGTCAAATGCCTGTACCCGATCGTAAATAGCAATGGCGATGGTCTTGGTCTCTCCGGGTATGTTCCCGCCTACCATCAGAACGACCCCGAATTCGCCGAGTGTATGGGCAAAAGTCAATATGGTTGCGGTCAGAACACCGGTCCAGGCTAGTGGTAACTCGATGCGTAGAAAGGTTCGCCAGTGAGATAAGCCACTACACCAAGCGGCCTCACGGACGTCTCTCGGCATGGCTTCAAAGGCCCTTTGCATCGGTTGTATGGCGAACGGGACATTGAAAATTAAAGAGGCGAGCAACAATCCTTCGAAACTGAACGCAAGGGGTGCGTTAAACAGAGATTGGTAGGCTGAACCCAGCGCAGCGTGCTTAGAGAACAATGTGAGCAAGTAGTAGCCCAATACCGTAGGTGGCAAAACCAGGGGCAGAGCGATAAGTGCCTCGACAAAGCCCTTTGCTGCAAAGCGGCGCCAGGCAATCGCACGGGCGATTACCATGCCTAATGGAATGAGTAGAATCGTCGTCCAGAACGCAAGTTTCAGCGATATTGCTAAGGCCGGCCAGTCCATGGCCAGCTATTGTGAATTCGTCGGTGTTGAAAATCCAAACTTTTGCAATGTTTCTCGTGTGGTGGGCTGGCTGAGGTAAGCATAAAAAGCGCGCGATACTTCTCCCGCGTTGTTGAGGAGCACCATATAGTGATGCAGGGGTTCGTGCCAGGACTGGGGCAGCAGGACATACCTGCCTTGAGTAGAGAGGGCAGGTTCCAGAGCAATAGAGTAAGACAGGATCCCGGCTTCGACGTCCCCAGACACCGTGAACTGTGCGGCTTGTGCGATGTTTTCTCCAAACAACAGTTTACTCTGTATAGATTGCCAGATTTGGTGGTGCTGAAGCACTTCCCGAGCTGCCCGACCGTAGGGTGCGTGTTCCGGATTGGCTATTGCTAATCGTCCCAAGCGTCCATCCTTCATTGCGTTGGCCAAGTCCTTCAGGGTCGGATCGATGCGCAACGGTGAGTCGTTGGGAATAAACAATACCAAGCGTCCCGTTGCGTAGACATCGCCACTACCCTCGGTTAGGCCCCTGTCGACAAGAGTCGCTATATAGCTTTCATCGGCTGACAAGAATACCTCGAAAGGTGCACCTTGAATTATCTGTCGCGTTAAGTTTCCGGACGATCCAAAACTGATGCGCACTTGTTGGTCGCTATCTTGCTCGAATGATTGTTTGATCTGCTCCAGTACTCCGACCAGACTCGAAGCAGCGGCGACAACCGGTCTCTCCTGGGCCAGAGCAGGAGTAGTGGTCATTACCCATATCGCAATAACCAGGCAAACGCACGTGAACGTCGCGGTGAGCACTTGTCTCGAATTGCTGATTGAAGGAGCGAACACTGTGATTGAGTAAGAAAGCAAAAAGTTGAAAGTATATAAAGTAGGAGCAGTGCCATCGCCGTAATAATCGGCGCGGTGTGCGCCTCCTACTATTGGAATAATGCGTTTCTCCAACGAGTTCGAGATCTTCGTAGTGACCAAGGACTATTTCTTGAGGATTCTTGGTAGTAATGTCACCAAATTGCAGGGGCGGGTGCGTGCATCCAGTTGGTTTAGAACAATACTGTCCATGGCCAACCGGCAAGCACCTGGTGAGCCCGGCAGTAAAAAAACGAGTGTGCCGTTGGCAACACCAGCATGCGCTCGTGATTCGATCGTTGACGGGCCAATCTCGTTGTAGGACAGCATACGGAAGAGCTCACCGAAACCCGGGATGGATTTATCGACCAATCTCGATGTCACTTCTGGCGTAATGTCATGTTCTGTTAAACCAGTGCCCCCGCTGGAGATGATGACGTCAACATCCGGGTCATCCACTAATGTGCGGAACGTCATGAACAACTTCTCTGCATCCTCTTTTTCAATAGTCCGTTTGACGACGTTGTGATTGGCCTGTTGCAAGTGGTCGGAGATTAAATCACCAGAGGTGTCGTTTTCTGCTACACGAGTATTCGATACCGTTAAAACGGCAACGTTTAAGGGGATGAAGTCCTGTTGTGCTTTTTTGGGCATTACCGAATACTCGGTTTTGGATTCATTCCTTTACGGTGAGTGTTTTAAAGAAGTCGATCAAGTCGTTCTTTGTCTCCTCAGACATGGGAGCCTTCTGGCACCTTGCGTATTGCATCTTCATTCCGCGCACTCGTTTCTTAAGGTCGACCGTCTCCGGGTGGTCCATCTCCCAGGTTTTTTGTGGATCCGTGATGAACAACCTAACCCATTCTTCACTGTGTCTCTCCATGATATTTTGAAGACCTGGTCCGATAAGTTTGCCGGATGTTGTTTTGTGGCATGTGCGGCAATTGCCGCCTTCGACGTCATTGAAGAATTCCTTTCCTTTTTCCGCATCGGCTTGGGTCTGCCCGACCAATAACATTAATAAGTAGCATGCAACGATGAAAAATATGGGTTTATTCATAACTTCGAGTAACCTACCGAGGATTAGAATGTCCTATTGCGGCGAGGCGCCGCTCGCAAATGTTAGTTTAAAGTTGAGAGGGTTCGCACCACCCGAAATCCTATACTATAACTTCTGCCGGTGCGGGAGATAATATTCCTAAAGGCACAGCGCACATGGGCCGGTCCGTAGATCCAAGACCCACCGCGCATGACTTGGAGGGGATTTGGATCCACTTGCCTCAGGCTTTCCGCTAAGTCTCCACCATATTCAGCGTACACATTTTCAGTCAATTCCCAAACGTTGCCCAGGATATCGTGAATACCCCAATGATTAGGCCGAAATTTACCCACCGGTGCGGTTGTTTCATAGCCGTCTGAACAGTTGTGGGTGGCCAAACTGGGCCAAGTCTTGCCGGCTCTTTCGTCGGCCACCGACGCATATTCGCAAGCGTCATCAGGCCGATCTCCCCAGTATCGAGCAGTGGCAGTACCTGCCCGGCAAGCGTATTCCCATTCGGCTTCGTAGGGTAGTCTGAACGTGCTTGCTCCACTATGCTTTTCGGTTAGCCAATTCAGGAACGCTTTGGCGTCATACCAACTGATCTGGGTCACCGGATGATTGATTTTGTCTTCAATGCCATCCTTGGGCCATAAGGGGTGTTTCCAGTCAATTCCCTTTTGCCACCCCCAATCGTCAGCACCGGCTCGGCTTATGCCAAAGCCTTCCCCGTTCTTTTCACTGGTCGTTACATACCCCGTTTCTTTTGCAAACAAAGAAAATTGAGTGTTGGTTACTTCGTATTTTCCTAGCCAAAAGTCCCCAACGCATGCTTTATGCTGGATCTCGTCTTCATATCTGTTGATTTCCCCACCAGGGCTACCCATCAGGTAGCAATCGCCCTTTATCAGTACAAATTCCATCCCTGTAATCGGGTCCTTCCATGCGGTCAAGTCGTTTTCCACTCGAATCTGTCCCCAACTAATTGCACTGTGGAACAGGGTTGAGGTGGCCAGGAGAAGAAGCAAGAAAGGCACTGCTCTCAGGCGCGATGCTTGTATTGTCGACATACCTTTGAATTGCTCCCAAGACACAGTGCCGTTTCGTATTTCATTTTGACTTGAGCTGGATCAATATCTGTGCAACAAATCCGAAGATCATTGGAGGTTTTAGACATAGAATGCACGTCGTGGCCGCACAAAAACGTCGCCTCGGTCTGTGGGGGAAACTGGTCATTGCCATACTGTTGGCGGGATCGGTGCCCATTGTCATTGGGTTGTCCGTTGCTTATGTCAGGGGCACGACGGAATTACAGGAAGTAATTGGTGCCAGCTTTAAAGCGTTAGCTGAAGAGAGTGCATCCAAAGTGGACGCGGAGATCAGGCACGTCATTGCGGCGGATCGGGCACTGGCTGTACAGGCTGCAAGCGATCCTCAAATAAGGGGACACCTGGCTAAGTTCGAGCGCGGCCCGGAGGCCACCGATATTAACTGGCCCGAAATATCCGACAACAATGGCACAATCCATGCGTCTTGGGTCAGTGGACCCGCGCGAGGTCCAATTGGGTCCGACCAGAAGAATCCAGCGGGAACTAGTGAAGCTGCTCCGCCGATGCCTGCAATTTCTGGTCTACAACTTAGTGGCGAGCCCCAACGCTACTTGATCCGCGTTGCGACTCCCATCCTAGAGGCGGATACTCAAACTATGCTGGGGTGGCTGCATCGCGATCACATCGTCAAAAGTGTGTTCGATCCCCTGATCTATCCGGCTCGTTTCGGCAACACGGGGCATGTCATGATAATCGACAACCAAGGCGCGATTGTGAGCTGCCCACTTCTAATTACCGGAAGCCGCATTGAAGATCTACAACTGGTTAAACGGGTTGCACAAAAAGAGGCGGGATGGATTACTGCTGAGAACGATGGTCACGGCAGCCGCAAGTTTTCGATAATCGGTCACGCACCCCTGCCCGAGGTCAACGAACTACTACACGCTGGTGTGTCCTGGCACATGTTTGTCTGGCAAGACACACAAGAAATCTTTGCTCCCGCGAGAAGTTTGTTAGTCGGAGTCGCTCTTGCCGGACTGCTGGCCATCGGCGTACTCGGTATTCTAGGTTACTACTCAGGTCGTCGAATTTTGAATCCCATCCGTCGCCTCAGCCAAGAAGCAACTCGTATCGCCAGTGGTGACTTAAATCAAAAACTTGATATTCGCACCGGCGATGAAATTGAGGACTTGGCCAATCGATTTGATGACATGAGAGTTCAGCTCGGACAACTTATCGGTAAACTCGAAGAGAAGGTTGAAGAAAGAACTCGTGAGTTGCAAGAAGCACAAGACGAAAAAGATCGTGTGATGCAGAAACTCATACAGGCCGAGAAAGTGTCAGCCATCGGTACCATGGCGAGCGGGATAGGACACGAAATCAACAATCCGTTGTACGCGATACATGGAATGGCCGAGGCGATACGCGATGAGAAAGATATCTCGCTGTGCAATGAATATGGCGAGGACATTCTTAAGTACACCAAACATATAGCAGAAATTGTTAAGAACCTGTCCGGGTATATACGGCCTGCAACCCAGCACGATATGGAATCAGTCGACGTGAATGGAAAGCTTACAGAAGCTATAACGATGGCTCAGCGCTCTCTACTGAGCGACCGCATCGAGATAAAAAAGGACTTTTCGTCGGTACCGCCAATCTCAGCCAAGTCAGAAGAGATAATGCAGGTCTTTTTCAATGTCATCCGAAACGGTATTCAAGCAATAGATGGCGTCGGGCGTCTGGAGGTCAGCAGCCGTGTTGATGACGGTAAAGTCTGGATAAGAATCAAAGATAGTGGAGCAGGCATTCCGGCGGAGCATCTCGGTAAGATCTTTGATCCATTCTTTACGACTAAAGATCCAGACCAGGGGGAAGGTATGGGTTTATACATCGTACAGCAGATAGTCAAAAAGTATGATGGGTCAATCCATTTAGATAGTCAACAAGGTGTGGGGACAGTTTGCACCATTCAGTTTCCGATAGCGGAAAAGTCCCAGGAGAAGCACAATGATTCATAAAATATTAATTGTGGACGACGAAGAACAAGTCCGTAAAACGATCCGTCTCCAACTCAGCGCCACGGAGTACGAGATCATCGAAGCGGCCGATGGGGAAGAGGCAATCGAACTACTCAATGATGAAAACACTCTCTTAATCGATGCCATCATTTGTGATGTCCGTATGCCCAAGATCAACGGTGTCGAAGCAGTTGCGTATTTCCGTCGTGAATATCCTTCTATCCCAGTCATTGTTTTAACCGGATATCCGGATGTTAATTTGGCTGTAGAGTTCTTGAAGGAAGGTGTTGTCGAATACCTGGTGAAACCGGTTGAAAAAGAAAAGTTGATCGAGGTGGTCACCAAGACTGCACGGCAGCGCTCCATTTTCAGTGGTGACGAACCGAAGATGTAGGTGAACGATAGTAGCGAGTGTCTAGTCACTAGAAGCTAGCGAAACATTACAAACGCCAATAATTAAAGTCATAGCTGGAGCCAAGTCGTCAACGTAGGGGGCGCGCCCCCGCGCCGATAGCTTGGCGTTGACAATAGATCTCGGCGAGGGCGCCGCTTCTACGTCGAGAGAAGCCCCCATTCACCCACTTTTGTGTGCTGACTATGATCTAAGTCAAAGCGCAGAGTGTGGAAAAGTAGTATTTACGCAGCTGGTTGTCACACAAGAATAATCCAAAGCTGGGGAGTGGGCGCAGTACTGACTTCAAGATTCAATAAACACACTAATTCTGGCAGTTAGGAGATAAATGTTATGCCGACAAACAGAGAACCTGTATCCAAAAAACGCCGGGGATTAGGGCGTTTATTTGCGATACCTGCTGTAATGTATTTAGCCGTTGGCACCACGCCAACGCTAATCTCGTCTGCGGTGGCGGAAGATTACCCTGCTCTGGGCCCGTTGCCCACAAAGGAGGCACCCAACCCAGGCAAAGTAGAAATGGGGAGGCGGTTGTTCTTTGACGTAAGGCTGTCAGGAGACGGGGCGATAAGCTGCGCTACCTGTCACGACCCGGAACAGGGGTTTACCCGGCAGGTGGATAAACAGGGTAATCCGATGGCGTTGTCCGACGCCTATCCCGGTACTCGGCATTTCCGTAACTCGCCCACGTTAATCAACACCATGTACAAGGCCGATTTTCCTGCAGTCGGCTGGGGCTGGGATGGTCACATCGGTGCCAATCTTAACGACGTCGTGCGTGACATGATTACAGAAACCATGATGTTGAACCTGGATATGCGCCTCATGCACGAGCGCATGAAACAAGATCCTGTATATGTGCAGATGTGTCAGGACAACTTCAAAGGCGAGTGCAGTTCCGGCAAGGGACGCAACGCGCTAGTCGCATTCATGGAGACATTGGTGTCCAAAGATGTACCGTTCGACCAGGGACAGTTGTCTGAGTCAGCACAGCGGGGACAAGCTTTGTTTGAGGGCAAAGCCGGTTGCGTGCAATGTCACAATGGCCCTTACTTTTCTGACGGGAAACCGCATAACACGGGTGTGCCCGAGAACTTGGATGTGTTTAAAGATCCGCTGCGTCATGTCGCTTATCGAGCGAGGATGACCAACCATGGTGTGCCTAACGCCGATAACTGGCGCCGCGATGTCGGCCATTTCGTAGTCAGCAAAAACTATGCGGATGTGGGCAAATTCATTACACCTACCCTGCGAGAGCTCAAATATACCGCGCCGTATATGCACAACGGGACGATGAATACGCTGGATGAGGTTGTGGAGTTCTACAACCAGGGTGGGGGTCAGGATGATCCTTTGGCCGGTGAACTGCAGCCGTTGAATCTCAGCGACAGTGAAAAACAGGACTTAGTAGCCTTTTTGGAAAGTCTGAGCAGTGCAAGTCCCATTACCGTGGAAAAAGTGGATATTCCTGAGGAATACGAGCCGATCCCAAACTGGCTGGAAGCCAAGAATTAATGGTGGAGGAAAAAAGATGAAAGTAGTGCGAAAGACATTATCTATATTGGCTGCACCGTTTGTTTGTGGTCTGTTCGCTCTAGGTGGCACCCAGGTATGGGCCGAAGGCGACCCGGATGTCGATCCAGCATTGGCGCCACTGCCGATGCCAATTCCGGCACCGCCTGACAATCCAATCACCGAGGCGAAGGTTGAGCTCGGCAAGATTCTGTTTTTTGATCCTAAACTGACCGGGGATGCCAGCTTGAGTTGCGGTGACTGCCACGACCCGAAACAGGGATGGGGATTTAACGATCCCATCTCCCGCGGTTATCCTGGCACCGTACACTGGCGCAATTCGCAGACCGTAGTGAACGGGGCCTACCTCAGCAAGTTTTTCTGGCAAGGTAACGTCGGTAGCCTGGAAAAACAGGCACCCACCGCAAACAAAGGGGCGGTGGCCGGCAACGGTGAAAACGACGTGATGGAATCGCGGTTGCGTCAAACCCCCTATTATGTGGAGAAGTTTAAGGAGGTCTGGGGTACGGAGAAGCCCATACTACACCATGCCTGGATGGCGATTGCCGCCTTTGAACGAGGCGCGTTGACCCAGGTGGACTCTCCCTTGGACCGTTATCTCAACGGTGATAAAAGCGCGCTGTCGGAAAAAGCAGTGAAAGGCAAGGAGCTGTTCGAAGGCAAGGCCAACTGCATCGAGTGCCACAACGGGCCGACGTTATCTGACGAAAAGTACTACAATCTCGGCGTGCCGCGGCCGGTGGAATGGGAAGAGAGCGGCATTAATACCATCACCTACCGTTGGGAAAACTACGCTAAGGGTGTGCACGAAAAGATGTATCGAGACTGGAAGGATGATGCCGGCCTGTATTACTCGTCTAAGCGTAAACAAGACATAGGCAAGTTTCGCACTCAACCGCTGCGTTATATCAAGTACACCCCGCCATATATGCACGCTGGTCAGTTCTTTACCTTAGAAGAAGTGATCGACTTCTACAACGAAGGCGGTGGTGAAAACGAGTTCACCGACGGGACCCATGGGTTCAAAAACAAGACACCGATCTTGAAGCCGTTGAACCTCACCGATGAAGAAAAGGAAGCTCTGGTGGTTTTCCTGGAAGAGATCAGCGGTGAAGAGATCAAGATGGCGGTACCCGAAGTGCCAAAGATTGAGGTGATGCCGGATGTACCGGGCCTGACTCAGGCCCAGGCCAAGCGCATCGGCCTGGAGATGTACCTGTCCAACCTCGCCGAGAATTAAGAAGGGGATTATTCATGATCAAACGTAAAGACAAGCAACAAGGGCAAGCTACTACTGCGTGTATGACTCGCCGCGCGTTTTTATTCCGCAGCAGCGCGGCAGTAGTCGGTACGGTAGTGCTGCCCCACATCCCGGGTTTGAAAGGCAAGGCGCTGGCGGCGGAAGTCGCGCGCTATCCCAGAAAACTGATCGGGAAGTTGAGCCAATTGCAAGTAGGAACGCCGATGGATTTCACCTATCCGGATGAGGGGATGAACTCGAGCAGCATGCTGATCAAGATGGGCAGGCTGTCGGGGGGTGGCATCGGCCCGGATCAAGACGTCATCGCGTTCAACTCCCTGTGCACGCACATGGGTGGACCGATGTTGGGCACGTATAGACCCGACGATGGTGCGCTGGGACCTTGCCCGTTACATCAAACGACATTCGACCTCACCCGCCACGGCATGGTCGTCGGCGGTCATGCGACGCAAAGCCTGCCTCAGGTTTTGCTCGAACTCGAAGGTGACGACATTTATGCGGTTGGCATGCTGGGCCTGATCTACGGCCGCTATGACAACCTGAAAGCGTAGAAGGAGGACAGCAAATATGGCTAACAATGCTGCAAATTCAACCCCGTTCTATCAACCACCGGATCAGGTTCCGTTGCCACCGAAGAATGCCGACGTCATCACCACCTGTTGTGATTACTGTTCATTAGCATGCGGCTTCAAGGTCTATCGCTGGCCAGTAGGATCCCCCAACGGGGGCCCAAAAAAGGATCAGAATGCACTTGGTCTGGACTATCCCCTACCGTCCAATCAAGGCGGCTGGGTGGGTCCAAACCAATACACGCAGGCGAAATGGAATGGCCGACTACACAACTTTGCGGTGGTGGGCGACCATGAAACCGAGGTAGTGAATCCGGGTGGTGGTCACAGTATCCGAGGCGGTTGTATTGCTCAGAAGGTATACAATCCGCAAAAACCTACCCAAGACCGGTTGCAATACCCGATGGTGCGAATAAACGGGATTCTTATGCCAGTGACTTGGGACTTTGCGCTGGATATTGCTGCAGATCTTTCCAAGCATGTCCTCGCCAAGCACGGCGAGTCCGCTTGGGGGATGAAGTATTACAGCTACCAGTACTTCGAGAACACCTACGCCCTGACCAAATTGGCGCTGCACAGTATCAACAGCCCGGCGGTCAGCCAGCACGATCATCCCTCGTTTGTCAATTCGGTCCCTGGATGGGTGGATATCGGATACGACATCTTCGGTGCCTCTCACGAGGACTTTGCTTTAGCGGATTGTGTGTTGTGTTCGGGTACAGATCCGTTCGAGACCAAATCCACCTTGTGGAACCACTGGTTCACCAAGGGTATTCACGAGAACAATACCAAGGTCATTATGGTTAACCCACGGCGGACTGCCGGTGTGGCCTATGCCGAGAAAATGGGTGGTCTGCATATCGATTTGTATCCCGGGTCGGACACCCCGGTCTATATGGCGATACAACGCGTGATCATAGAGAACGGCTGGGAGGACAAGGAGTTCATTAAAGACTGGGTTGCCAACGGTTGGGAGACCGACTCTGGATTTGGCCAGGGTACACGCAACACACCTTGGCAGTGGCGCACGACTTGGGGCAAGTTCCAGGTCAAGGGCTACGAGGGTTCCCCGAAACACTATAAGGAATGGTTGCTGAGCCAAGAAGTGTCCAAGCCAGAGGTCGCGGCCAAGATCGCCGGCATCGATGTAAATAAAATCCACATGGCGGCGGAAATGATGGCCAAACCCAAAGCCAACGGCGAGCGGGTGAAGACCACCATCTGCATCGAAAAAGGTAACTACTGGTCGAATAACTACCTGAATACTGCATCGATCGGTTGCCTTGGCGCAATTCTGGGGTGCGGCGGGAAGCCGGGCCAAGTCATGACCCGCTTGGGCGGCCACCAGCGCGGTGGTGTCAGCGGCGGGGGTTACCCGACGTGGAAATCACCTTACAAAGTGCCGGGTCGCCGTCGTCATCGACTGGACCTCGACCGCTGGGTAGCCGATGGTAAGGTCCGATTCGCTTACGTGGTCGGTACTACCTGGATCCAGGCCATGCCGGGCTCCCTGGCGCTGGCCGATAGCTTCCGGAAACTGACCCGGGCGAATCCACACCAGGCAACGAGTTTCGACAAACAGACAATCATCGACACCCTTAAGAAACGCATGGATTCTGGCGGCATGGTGGTTATGAACCAGGACATCTATCTGCGCGAACCCATTGGTAGTGAATTCGCGGATATCGTACTGCCGGCTGCGACCTGGGGTGAGGAAGATTTCGCCCGCGCCAATTCGGAAAGGCGGGTGCGCCTGTATGGCAAGTTCTGTGACGCTCCTGGCGAAGCACTCCCGGATTGGAAAATCGTTTCCATGTATGCCAAGAAGATGGGTTTCATGGGCTACGACTGGAAGGATTCGAACGAAGTGTTCGAAGAAACCTGTCGGTTTAGCCGGGGTTCGCGTAAGGACTACAACGCCATTAAGGTTATGGCCAAGAGGAAGGACATGAGGGCGCATGAGTTTCTACGCAGCTACGGTACGCGCGGTCTGCAAACGCCGTTGTTAATCGATGGAGACACCATCATCGAGACTAAGCGTCTGCACGATTACAACCGCAAGGATATTCCAGACACTGGACCGGAGCAATCGACGATCCACAACAAGCGCCTGTTGGCCTTCAAGACTCAAACTGGAAAACTGAATCTGGTGAAGACGCCCTGGGAATTGTGGGCTGATTTCTATGAGTACATGCAACCCAAAGATGGTGAATTGTGGGTAACCAATGGACGCATCAACGAAATCTGGGAATCCGGTTTCGACGACTATGAGCGGCGGCCTTATACCCAGCAGCGATGGCCTATGAACTTCATTGAAATCCATCCGGATGATGCCGCTGAGCGGGGTATCGAATCCGGTGATTTGGTGGCGATTGAGTCCGACCGGGTTCCAGTGCAGAAGCACCTGAATCTGGGTGTAAAGGGCGGCGACATGTGGTTTTCCGGTTTGATGAAAGCTGGAAATATCGACATCGTCACCGGCCAGTTCTCCGCGGTTGCTTTAGTTACACCAGCAATCAAGAAAGGCGTGGCTTTTTCTGAGTTTCTACATGCCAGCCAACCCGGCAACGCCATTTCACCGCGGGTGCCCGATCCAATCACCATGAACTACCGGTTCAAGATCGCCAGTGGTAAGGTGAGCAAGGTCGGTGAGTCGCCTTACAAGCACAGGTTCGACCAGATGTCGTTTGTGCGCAGGGACATCGTGTAATCCTTCAGTTCGATGCGGCGGGCTTCCAAGGAGAATGGAAGCCCGCCGCACTCTTTACTCTGCTGCGATTATGGGTTTTGGTGGGCAAGTTTGGCTGAAATAAAGGAAACTCTCGCCAAGGTCGCTAACTCAATTTATTTGGTTTAGACCACATTTCTTCTTGGCGTGCTTTGCGCCTTTGCGAGAGAAAAATAGTGAACTGGACTTGCGGAGATTCAGCCTTAACTATGAATTTGATCTAGCTCAATTTAGTAGGATGCATGCGCTGCTAAGCTGAAATGCCGAATTAATAACCCTAGATTGGCGAGTCAGAAATCCAACACTACCCAAAATATTAATAACGGAGGTTTGAGTCCATGAAACGATGCAAAGCTTGGAGCCTGTTGTTGGTGGGTTCCCTCATGACTGTGGGATTGGCAACGTCAGGATACGCCGCTAAATACAAAGAAGTTGATGTTACCAATGGTGGGAGTGTGCAGGGAAAACTGACGTTTGAAGGTCAGCTTCCGGTCGATGCTATCGAGAATATTTCAATAACAAAGAACCCCGATGTCTGTGATGAAGATGGGACGGGTGCACGCGAAGTGGTTTGGGTAGACGTTAAAGATGGGGCATTGCGTGGAGCGTTTGTATTTCTCGACAAGATTGCAGAAGGTAAGAAGTGGGGAGAGCCCGAAGGTGGAAACTACATCGTCAACCAAGAAGGTTGCCGTTTTCGCCCCTGGGCGCAAGTCGTCAAACCAGGTCCGCTTACCATTCGTCATAGTGATCCGGATTCGGTACTACACAACATCAACACCCGGGAAATGATCGGTGTGGAAAAAGGTCGAGTCGTCAAAAGGACGATGTTTAACTTTGGCCAGCCGGACCCGGGTGATATCGTCAAGAATCTGAAACCTCGTCGCTCGCCCTTTATCTCTCTTAACTGTGAAGCGCATAACTTCATGTTCGGTTTCATGATGGCTCCAAAACACCCATACGCCGTGGTGGTCAATGAAGACGGCACATACTCACTCGACGACATCCCGGCCGGGGAATACACTGTCAAAGCGTGGCATCCCCGGATTGGGATCAAGGAATCGAAAGTGACCGTGGCAGCAGGTGACACAGTTAACGCTGATTTCGCTTTTTCTAGCGAGTAGCTTTTCCTTAAAGAATTCAGTCTCGTGCAACTCATGGGAGGGATCGAGCTATGTTGGCACCTGTTGACGCCGTATCTGTTTGACCGTGGGCGCTAAAACTAAAAGGGCTGCGGAAGCAATGGCTGATCGAATAGATCGGGACATGGTCATTAGCAGCTTGCGGGAGGTGCTCGACCGCGATAATTCTCTTTCACGCTGTTGTGCAATACGGGGTCTGGCACGACTCAATGCCAGCGATGCCGAATCACACAAACTGTTAATCGATGCGCTACTCGATCCTGATCCGGACGTACGCGTAGATGCCGCTGAGGCGCTCGGCCAGCTTAAAATAAAGGCCGCGGCTAGCCCTCTTCTGGACAACATAGAAGGAGATCCGGAAGGGGATGTGCGAATCGCTGCGATCAAGGCTTTAGGTAAAATCCGTTCGGACGCGGCAGTGGATCGGTTGATTCGTTGTGTCGAAGAAAGCGGCTACCCCGAGCTAGACCAGTTGCTAGATGACGACGGCTTCAGTGCTTGCTGGGAGGTGCAGCGTGGGGCACTTGAAGCGTTGGGCAGAATTGGTGATGACCGGGCAACCCAACCGGTGATCGATTTATTGAAGGACGAAGAGAACGAAGAACTTCAAGAGAGCGGCTTCCAACTTCTAGCCCATTTGAACAGTGAGCAGGCTGAGAAATTTCTTGTCGAGCTATTGAAAGATGGAGGGCGTCTTGCGCGCCGCAGAGCTGCTCAAGCAATTGCAACTGCACCCAATATACAGACGGGTAGTAGTGGTGTCTCTACGGACTTGTTGGCCGCGCTTAGTGAAGCGCTGGTTGACAGCGACGCCAGCGTTCGCATCTATGCCGCGCGAGCGCTAAAAGCTGCCAACAACCCGATGATGCAGGTTTCTCTGGTACTCCTACTCAATGACCCCGAAGCAGAAGTACGACATGAGGTTGCATCGCTGCTGGGTGATATGCGCGGATCCGATATCGTGAATCGTCTACACGAACTACTCCAGCGGGCGGAACCGGAGTTGAAATATCAGCTGGTTCGCGTCCTCAGCAACATTGCCGATCCACGCTCATACGAAACATTGCATGAGCTACTGCTAAGTTGTGATCCGATCAAGGACCATCATCTGATGTACGAAACAATCGGAGCTCTGGGTTCAATAGCCAAGCCAGGGCAGGAGCGGGAACTCTTAGATATCCTCACCAACACAGACAGGCACTATACAGTCAGGGTACAGGCAGCTCAGGCCCTGGGTCGAATCTATCGAAACCTGTCGACAAATAAGGATGCAGGCTCAGATTCACACCCTGAAGATGTTGTGAATGCCTTGATCCAGTCTATCGATGACGGCAACGAGCGCGTCAGTTATGCGGCTATTATGGCCTTGGCTGAAATACAACCTAGGCAGGCTGTTGAAACTTTGGTGGCGCTGCTACGTTCCGGTACGGCGAACTCGTATCGAGATCCAGATTCTGAAGACATCCTCCAGGAAACGGAATCCGAAGCGGAAGCAGTCGAGATACCGCCTGCAATGCAGGAAATGATAAGCGGACATGACGCAGGTACGTCGACGTTGGCAGCCATATTGACCCAGCCGTCAAGCGAGCTGGAGGCGCCCGGACCGGAGCCGGGTACTGAGTCCTCCGCCGCAAGCGAGAACGTTAAGCGAATCCTGGCTGCTCGGTTACTGGGCAACATCTCCAGGCCGGATGCGCAAGCCATGGCGGCACTGATCGAGGCGGGGACCGGTCGTGATGCAACGATCCGCAAAGAAGCGATCCTGTCGTTAGGACGCATTGCGCACCCCGAATCTGCACCCGTAATTCTGGATGGGTTAAACGCTCAACAAGACGAGGTACGCCTAGCATCGCTCGATGCGCTTGCGCATTTTGGCGACTTGGAAACGGTCAATGATCGACTAGCCGTCCTGTTCAGTGATCCAGACCCGAACATACGGGAACGTATCGCTGCCATGCTAGATTTCAGCTGTGGAGACAAAGCGCAGGGCTGCCTGCAACAGGCTTTACAGGATGAAGACCACACTGTCTGCAAAACCGCACTGGCCCGTTTAACTGAAGAATTAGCGGATGAGCAAGTCGTATCACAAACTTTCGCACTGATGTTCAAGTTCGGCGGGGAATTGAGAACACAAGCGGCCGCTGCGTTACGAAGAATGAATGATTTGCATAGTGCGACACGTCTTATCGAAATGCTGAATGACGAAGAACAGGAAGTTTCTCACTGGATTTGTATCGATGCACTAGCGGAGATGTATACCGTCGCGGGAAGCGAGGCAACGACATGATCGTGTGGCGCAAACTCTCCGGGTCTAGTTTTTCGGGGTTGGTTATAGCGGGCATCTGTCTATTTTTAGTTTCTCAATCGGCTTTCTCGCTAGAACCGAACGAATACAGGCAGTTCATGGGCATCGACTCGCGCAAACTCGTCTGGTTCCTGGCACAGCTTCATCTGTTTTTCGGTGCTTTCGTGTTGGGTGTGCCGTTGTTCGCTGTCATTATCGAAATAGTGGGCTGGCGTAATCAAGACGCCAAGTTCGACAAACTCGCTTATGAATTTACCAGTCTGTTGAGCGTTGCTTATGCCACCACCGCGGCGTTAGGAGGTTTGCTGGCGTTTGCGCTCTTTACCTTGTACCCGACGTTTATGGGTTATATGGCGGGATTGTTCAAGGACGTCATGTTCATGTACGCCATGCTGTTTTTCGCCGAAACTTTTTTCCTTTACTTGTACTACTACGGCTGGAACTGGCTGCAGGGAACACACCCGTTTAGCAACACTGTGCAGCGAACCTGCAAGGCATTGGGTGTTGCCGTCATCATCCTTTCGGTGGTGTTCTTTTTCAATACATTCGGCATCGATATGCGGGGTGACACCAAAAGTTTCATAACCCTGCTGTATATCCTTCCGTTCGGTGTGGGTTTGTTACTCATCCGTGATGCAAAAAGCACGCATGTTCTAATCGGAATCCTGCTCAATATATCCGGCGTGGGCATTATGCAACTCGCCAACAGCTGGGCTGGATTTATGATGAGCCCGGCCGGTGTGGATGAAGAAGGTGAACTCATCGGCGGACTGTGGCAGGCGTTCGAGAATGTTTTAGCCACGCCGTTAGCCATTCACCGCATGCTCGGAAATCTGGCGTTTGGTGGTTTGGTGGCCGGCGCCTACGCTGCCGTCAAGTTTATCGGGGCTAAAACGCCGGAAGAGAAAGCTCATTACGATTGGATGGGCTACATATCGAACTTTGTTGCGATTACCGCCTTAATTCCCCTGCCGTTTGCCGGGTATTACCTGGGGCGAGAAGTCTATTCACAAAGCGCTGTCATGGGTAACAACATGATGGGGGGGGATTTCTCATGGACTTTCATCATCCAGGCCATATTGGTGGGTTCGCTGTTCATTATCAGTAACTATTACTTGTGGAGCGGGATGACGCGAATTCCGGGATCGGAACGTTACTACAAGTTTATAAAATGGATCCTGGGTGCATTGATTATTTCATTTGCGATTTGGCTGACGCCGCATAATCTGCCGTTGACTGCCCAGGAGGTCGGAGAGATGGGCGGCAGCCAGTACCACCCCACTTTAAAATTCTTGGGGTTGATGCCGGCCAAAAACGCAGTGGTTAACTTGATAATCCTATCAACCTTCTTCAGTTTCCTGCTGTACAGACGAGGCAACAAAGTCGACGCCGTATCGATCAGTGCACAAGGAACATTACCCAAAGCCGTTATTTCTTTGGCCGGATTGGCTGCCATCGCTATCACTGGGCAATACGCAGTAACGATGTTGACTATGGATCCCGCCGAGTTGGACTTACCGATGGAAAGCGCCCACTACTTTCATGACATCGGGTATGTGCTGTTGGCACAGTGTGCCGCCGCCGTTATCGCGGTCGCTCTTGCGTTGTGGGACAGAGGTAAATTGGCCCAGGGCGTTTTTCTGGCGGTAACCGCATTTAACGTGGTTATCTTTCTAGGTGTTTACGGATTTGTGGTCATGGAGAAGGCTTCGCCGTTGCTACGCAATGTTGCGGTCAGCCAGTTTCTCCAACTCATAAGTTGCCTCATTCTGGTCAGTGCCATCGATATGTTTCTATTTAAAGGGGCGAAAGAGATCGGCAGTCTGCAATGGGGCAAGATGACTGTACGCAGTCAATATTCCCTATTGCTGCTGACTTTTATCATTACCATGAACATGGGCCTGATGGGGTTCATTCGATCCGGACTGCGCGGCGACTGGCATATTTTCGGGGTGATGCGAGATACCTCGCAGTGGTCTTACACACCCAGCAACTACACCATGACCGAAATGGTCAGCCTGGCGGTACTGGTGTTCATGATCGCAGTGGCGTTTATGTTTTGGTTAGGCGGCCTGGCGGCGCGCAATAAAGGAACTGAATCCGGGGAAACCGGTAGCGACACAGCGGGTGTAAGGGATGTCTAAAACCGTCTTAAAGGTGTTTGTCGTCCTTCTCGTGGTTCTGGGTGCTTATATGTGGGTGGGTTATGCCATTACGGAGATGACAGGCGGGGAAAAAAAGGCCAGCGGTATCGTTGAAATCAGCCCAGAGGGTGGCGAACAGATTTTCTGGGGCAAGGGGCGGTGTTTCACCTGCCACAGCATGGGCGGGCAGGGGAGCGCGGTGCGTTGCCCGAATCTGGGCCAGTTCGGGGAGAAATTTCCGTTACCTATAGGTGCTCGTGCGGTAGAACGGGCTAAGGAACGTTCCGAAGAGACGGGGATTGACTATTCGGCTACAGACTATTTAGTCGAAAGTCTGGCTAAGCCCGACGCCTATATCGTCGATACCTTCAAGAACGAGATGGCCATTGTCTACGCTCCCCCCATCTCGCTCAACCTCAAGGAGATCAAAGCCGTCGTCGCTTATCTGCAGAGCCAGGGCGGCGAGGTTGACATAGACACTATCGAGCAACCGTCTGAAGTTGCCGTTCAATACTACGATCGAATTGCCGCGGCGTCCGCGGCGGGTGGTGGCGATCCAGGCAATGGCGAGGAGATGTTTGTCGATACCTGTTCCGATTGCCACCAATTAAACGGCGAGGGAGGAGAAGTCGGTCCGGATTTGTCCACCATTGGTGACAAAGGTCTGAAATTCATCACTGAATCCATCTTGCGGCCGGCAAAAAAAATCACACCTGGATACGAAACCTACGTAGTGGTGGATGCCGAAGGCATAAAAACCATCGGCCTCAAATCGCAGGAAACCGGAGCTGAGGTAGAGATCACCAAGGCCACCGGTGAGGTTGTCACCATCAATAAAAGTGATATCAAAGAGATCGAAATCGACGAAGGTGCCAGCGTCATGCCGGACGACCTGACGGAGGCACTGACCGTCAAAGATTTTCAAGACGTGCTCGCCTACATGATGATGCAAAAAAGTGAAGGGGAACAACAGTGAGTCCGGGCCGATCAATCGCGGTGAGGGCACCGCTCGTACGATTAGATCAAATAAAAAAGCATGACTACAGCAAAATTTAAAGTAAACCGCTTCTGGTCCATCGTACTGACCTTCATAGTCGTCTACGCCTTGATAAAGTGGGGGATTCCAGCGGCTTCAAGGAGCATTACGGCATTGCCATTCCCGCTGTCGGTGCCGGGCACGTTGATGTTCATCTACATGATGTTGACCTTAGTCGCGTTGTTCCTGCTGGTTACTTTCTCCGATGAATACATGGCGGAATTTTTGGGGCCGGTCAAGAAATTCTTGGCCGGGGGATACGGCAAAATACCGCGGCTATTGGTATTGGTTGCAGTTCCCCTGATTGCCGGCTGGCAAGTATATGAACTCACTGTACCGAAAGTCGAATTGCCCTCGTCGTTGCGCATACAGCATCCCTCATCAAACTTTCCTAAGACATTCGAGGCCCTCAAAAATCCATTCGCCAACCCTACTACAGATGAAGTACAGGCCTTCTTGGAACAAGCTGAAGCAAACGAAGTGTCTTTTATCCCGCAAGTGCAAGCGGATATAGATGCGTGGATGGATATGACGGAACCGGAACATGTTTTGAGTTTTATCCCCACCAAACCCATGCAGAAGTTCCTTGACCAACTTGACGCTGGGAGTGTCGACGATGAGATAGCCAAGTCGGCCCTAATAGAGAAGCATTTGTTCGAAGGCCGTGCGTTGTATGCAATGAATTGCCGTCCTTGTCACGGTGACAGTGTTGCAGGTGACGGGCCAATGGCCGACGGTTTCAAACTGCGGCCCATTAATTTTACCGACAACGGTACCATTGAGACCATTGTCGAAGGTTACACTTTCTGGCGGGTGACTAATGGGGGCCCGGGACTACCGGTAGAGGCAACACCTTGGGATTCCGCCATGCCCGAATGGAAACTGAACCTGACCGAGGAAGAGCGCTGGAAGATTATTCTGGCGGAATACGATTTGGCACAGAAAACGCCGCGCATTCCGGAGACGCATTGATGCGGTTTGGGGGCTTAAAACATTCTACTGCCACCAGGCACCGGTTATCTGGAGTGGTGCAATTTGTAGTTATGTCTATTCTGGTGTTTTGCTGGGTGCTGATCCTACCCAGTACTGTCTTTGCTGCCGCCCAACCGACAAAGCCCAAGCCGGCCGCGACCCCTGAATTGATTGAGGAAGGTAAGGTTATCTATTTCAAACGCTGCAGTTTTTGCCATGGACTACTCGGTGATGGCAACGGTCCTGCAGCGGATTTCCTCGATCCCAGGCCACGGGATTTCACTTTGGGTACGTTTAAGTTCAGGACTACACAAAGTGGGGAACTGCCCACCGATGAAGATCTGTTTCGCACGGTAAGCCGCGGTCTGACTGGCACTGCCATGCAGGCCTTTGACAGCGATCTATTCAAGAATGGTCTGACCGAGGAGCAACGTTGGGCGGTTATCTACTATATCAAGACCTTCGTGCCGGAATTCGAAGATCCTGACTTTGATCCCTATCAATATCTGATCGAGGTCCCAGACCCTGGCAGCATGCCGGCTGTTAACGACGAATCGGTAGCCAAAGGACGGGAGGTGTTTGAAAAAGCCAAGTGTTGGGAATGTCACGGGGAACTGGGTCGCGGTGACGGACAGGAAGCGTTTGACCGCACTGACGACTGGGGATTCCCAATTCGCATCCGCAATGTCACTCATCCATGGAAGATCAAGGCAGGTGACGAGGTCAAGGATATCTATACCCGCTTCACAACGGGTATCAATGGCACACCGATGCCTTCTTTTATCGAAGGTGTACCGGAGGCAAAGGACCGATGGTATCTTGCTACGTTCATTAAATCGCTGCAGCACAAATTGACGACCCATAGCGTACTCAAAGCAAAGCTGGTCGAAGGTGACCTACCGGACAGTCCGGAAGACGAAATATGGCGCAGTGCGGAACCTATGGATATCAGACTGACCGGCCAAGTGGTGGCTGCACCGCGCTGGCAGAATCCCAGTATCGAATTAGCCACACTGCGGGCGGTATACAACGAAAATGACATCGCCCTAATGATTCACTGGGACGATCCGTTTAAGGATGTAACTCACAACGGTGACGCAGAATTTAATCCCGCCGACATCAGCAAGGTGGGGGCGTTCAATTCCTACGTCAATCCCAATGACACCGTACCACGGCAGTTAGAGACCTTTCGGGATTCCATCGCTCTACAGTTTGCGGTTAAACCGCTGGAAGGGACGAAACGGCCTCATTTCCTACGCGGTGATTCTTCCAATCCGGTTCACCTGTGGATATGGAAATCAGATCTGTCGGAGCAGAACGGACGGGCGGTGGAAGAAGCCAACGCTCGAGGATGGAAGCAAGCTCACAAAGTTCAAGATGAAGAACAGCATCAGGTGAGCTCAAACGCTGTGTGGGACAAAGGTCGCTGGAGTGTCCTGATGAAGCGACCGTTGACTACGGAAGATCGAAATGACGTTCAGTTCAACAAAGGACAATTCATCCCTGTCGCAGTCAATGCTTGGGATGGTTCCAACGGCGAACATGACATGGTGATGAGCCTTTCAACCTGGCACTACATTTTCCTTGAAGCACCGACGCCAATATCGGTTTACATCTATACACTGCTAGCGGTGCTAGTTACCGGTGCGCTGGGATTTTGGTTGGTGCGCAAAGCTCAGGCTGAAAACACTTTCGGCTAAACCTTAGTAAAAACCAAGTGAGGAGAAAAGTTATGAGATTTGCTGTTATCGTTTCCTTTGGACTCGGGGTCGCCGCGTTGTCAGTAACCGGTATGGTGGGCGCCGATCCGGCAGCAGGAGAGGGTGTGTTCAAAGCGAACAACTGCGGCGATTGCCACTACACTCAAGGCCCTGCCCAAGAAAAAACCATTGGCGACCAGATGGCTAAAAAGGGTCCGGAACTGTGGTATGCGGGCAGCAAGTTTCAACAACCCTGGCTGGAGCAGTGGCTGCAGGATCCTCAACCTATTCGGCACATTAAATACAACTCAGTGACAGAAGAAAACCCCGGGGATCATCCCAAACTGGCCGCCGGTGATGCGGCTTCGGTTACAGAATTTCTAATGAGTCTAACAGTGGCCGAGGTCGAAGCCGGTGTTATCAAGCCCAAGAAAAGCGCAAAAGGCAGATTGATATTTGTTAAGAAAATGCCTTGCAGCGGGTGCCACGAATTTCCCGGAAAGAAATTCAAGGGCGGTCGTTCAGGGCCATCGTTGCTTAATGCCGGGACCAGATTGAATCCAGATTGGATCTATGCGTACTTAAAAAATATCGACACTTTCAAACCGATCCGAATGATGCCAAATTTCAACGGGGTTCTAACCGATAAAGACATGAAAGGTGTCGCCCAATACGTGGCCAACTTTAAGTGATTCGGTTTATTACGGAGTGCAAAAATGTCAAAAGCAACAATTGTTACAGCAACCGTTCTTCTTACTGGTTTCTTGAGCGCCGTCACGGTACAAGCGGACGAAGCCGAGCAGTTATTCAATTTTTATTGTGCCCAGTGCCACGGTGTAGGAGGTAAAGGGGACGGTCCAAATGTGACAGCGGATTTCCCTGTAGATCCGCGCAATTTCACTAAGGCGGACGAAATGGAAAAGCTTTCGGATGCAGATATCAAGAACGTTATTCTCGAAGGCGGTCCGGTTGTCAGTAAGTCTCCGATGATGCCCCCCTGGGGGAAAACCCTGTCTGATGAGCAAGTCGATGCCCTGGTTCAATACCTGCGTAAGCTGTGTAACTGCGTGGGGAAACCGGGATAAGCACGATGACCCCGGTGCAACCCATCGAAGGAGCAGAGCCCTCGCCCGATCAATTCGTTTTCTATAGAGAGGTGGAGCCATGAATAAGAAAAAGCTCGCTGACGCAGTAATTTTTTCGGGAATGGCCATAAACGCCATTGTGATTGTGCTGATACTTTATTTTTATGTTTTCTAGGATGACTTTTTCAAAGTCACGCAGGATTTCCCTTGTGATTACATCTGTTGGTGGAAGAAAAAAATGAATGATCAACCGTCTCCAAACGAAAAGTATCCGTGGGCCGGGCCAGCTTTATTTTGCTCGGTATTGATTGGTGTAATCATCTTCTTTTGGTGGTTCGTATAGCTGTAGACCTGTGATGAACAACTACGTGATACCTTTTGCGGTCGCTATGATTTTATTTTGTGCGCTGTTCGTTGGATTGGATCTACTAATCATGAAGGCGCAGGGACTGAATCTTCTGTTTCACCAATGACCCATAACGCCAGTGACCTGTTTTCACGGTAAAACCCTATGAAAGCAAACAAGACGTGGCGACGATTTATATTAACGCTTATCGTTTTGTTTGGGTGTATTGTCGGAGGGGTTTTCTTAGAGATTGGCCCTGAGGTGATTTACGCTGCGGATGCCACTGCCTCTGTAGAAGCAAGTGACGCTGAAACAACGACGGAAGAAACCAACTTTCAGCCAGCACCCAAACTGACCGCAGCAGACTACCCAAAGCTGGGCAATGTCAACAGTAGGGTGGCCGTGTGGCTGGCAGCGCAGCTTCATCTTTGGTTTGCCGCCTTTGTATTGGCCGTGCCGATATTCGTGTTCATTATCGAGGCCATCGGCATGCGTACTCGGGATCGCCGATACGACGAACTGGCATACGAATTCATAAAAGTCAGTATCACGGCGTATTCTTTGACCGCAATCTTGGGGGGATTGCTGGCCATCTTTTTGTTGTTGTTCTATCCACACCTGTTTACTTACCTAGCCACCATATTCAAGGGCAGCATGTTTTATTACGCGCTGCTGTTTTTTGTAGAAAGCGCGGTGCTGTACATCTACTACTACGGCTGGCACTGGCTACAAGGTGGATTTAAAAAGTGGGTACACTTGACCTTGGGGCTGATTTTAAACGCGACCGGCACCACGCTGATGTTCTTGGCCAATGCGTGGGTAACCTTCATGATGAGCCCGGCCGGCGTGGATGCAGCGGGTGTGTTCAGTGGGGACGAATGGGCCGCTATTCATAACTACCTGTGGAATCCGATCAATATCCATCGCTTGGTAGCCAACGTGGCGTTCGGAGGCTCTATCGTCGGTGCTTACGCTGCGTTCAAGTTTCTAAGTGCGCCAACCCGTGAGCAGCGTGCTCATTACGATTGGATGGGTTATACCGCCAATTTCATCGCTATTTCAGCTCTACTGCCGCTACCTTTTGCGGGTTACTACTTGACTGCTGAAATCTATGCTTACAGCCAGCAGATGGGGATCACCTTGATGGGAGGCATTTTCGCCTGGATGTTTATCATCCAAGCCGTATTGATCGGGGCTTTATTTTTATCCGCCAACTATTACTTGTGGTGCGGGATGGGGCGTAGCGACGGTGCTGTACGCTACAACAAATACGTCAAGTATATCGCCATTGTGATCATCGGCTCTTTCTTGGTTTGGTTTACGCCTCACACACTGGTACTAACGAACGAGGAACTTAAGTCGCTTGGGGGTCCCTACCACAAGTATCTGGGCCCG
>JASJAT010000180.1 GCA_030066885.1 Arenicellales bacterium
CTTGTAACCCACTACAGACCTCTAATCTGATTTTTTTCAACCGAGGATTTTGGCTTTCTGGGCTTCGAACTCAGCATCCGTGAGTACACCTTTTTCTTTCAAGTTGGCCAACTTGGTAAGTTCATCAGCGGTGGATGCTTCGGAAGGGCCCGCAACTACTTCTCGGATATACTCGCGCCGGAGTTTTTCTGCGTCCGCCGCCGCCTTCGCGTTGCGCTCCGCCATACCTTGACCGCGGATGATGAGATACGCCAGTACACCGAGCCAAGGGACGACGATAATGGCGAGCACCCACAAACCCTTCGCTAAACCGTTGAGATCGTCGCTACGGAAGACATCACTGATTACCCCGATCAGAACCCAAATCCAGGCGATCAGAAGAAAAAATACGAATATTGACCACAAAACATCAAATAGGGGCATTTCGATTCCTTCATGCGGTTGTTATTTTCGTTGGCCGTAAAGTAGCACTGACACCAGGCCCACTACAACCTCATTATCCGTCGTTGGATAGTGAAGAAACCATGACCTTTTTCGGTTAGATGGATTGAATTTACTGGTGCTTTTACCAGGCCCAAGTAAGAGGTTAGGTAGGCCTGCTTTGGCAACAGGAACGGATGCCTGTTTTAATCCCGCTAATCGTTCAATATTAGTGCCGATTCGTAGGTAAACTAGCCCGCACTGCCATCGTCCTTTGCAAGAGCAACTCTTCTATACGATTTCAAATATGTACTTCTCTCGTGCGAGTCGCCAAAACACTACCAGAAATGCGGTCAGCGGAATAGCGAGGATCATTCCGAGAATGCCGTCCAGCGCTGATCCCCAGAAGAAAATCGCAACGATGATAACCATTGGATGCAAGCCCGTTCGGTCACCCATGATCTTAGGTGTGAGTAAATAACCTTCGATTACCTGGACAATCGCAAATACAATGAGGACGAGCATGAGCACCATCGCTCCACCATCGGCTTGAAAGTAAGCAAGCGGTAAGGCGACACCCAACCCGATCATACTGCCGAGATATGGAATGATGTTGAGAAAGCCAAGTATCAACCCAATGGCAGCACCATATTTAAGTCCGACTAGACTAAAGCCGATGGCGAATAAAATACCCTGAATCAAAGCGATTAACAGCTGGCCTCGGAAAAACACCACTACGAGGTTGATAAACTCTTTAACAAGAAATACTGCGTCTTTTCGCGTTTCTGGCTTTAAGAACGGCAGAGCTTGTGCCGTGCTGCCCGGCTGTAAATTTGGCATGAGTAAGAAAAAAGCCAGATACACTGGCATTACCGCCCATCCGAACAGCGATACGGCACCCGAGACCAAGCTCGCCCCGGCGGTAAAAATTCCGGCTATTGCATTGCCAAGGAACTTCATCAGCGGACCGACAGAGGATTGCAGCGATTCGCGTGTAGTCTCACCCACAGGGTGTTTTTTAAAAAGTTCTTGTAGTTCCGGTCTGCGCTCTTCTAAATACGCGGTAACCCGATCCCACAGCGTAGGGATTTCGTCGATCAGCTCTGCCATTTGATGTGCAATCAACGATCCAAATAAATACAGCATGCCTAAAATAGGTAAGACCAGTGAAGCGAATAGAAGCAACAACGCAAGGGCCGTAGGCAGCCGTGCTTTACTCCGCAGCCAGTCATAGTAAGGCTGGATGACCAGCGCCAGAACACCAGCGACTGCTAGGGGTAAGAAGACGTGGTCGAACACTGCGAAAAATCGAACCACGATCCAAAATAACCCAATTACCGCACCAAGTATGATCGCAACGGATATCACAGTGGCCGCTGCCGCCACTGTTTTGCGTTGTTTGTCACTCAAGAACGATTCCATCTATTCTTATTGTCACACAAAGTCCGATGCGAGTGGACGGCTAAAACGGTCTACCGTCCATTCTGGGTTAGCATCTACCATTATCAACAGGCGTTTTAAATAGGGAACGTTGATCGGTGGCTACCGATCCCAATCCGATCCTTGGCAGTAGACATCACCACGCTTTTTCATTTAGGGTTTGGGTTCTGCCGTCGGCCCTACGTGTCTGCCGCCCCTTAAATCCACTTTAATGAGATTCAGGAGCCCTTTGTACGTGAACAGCAAATTGATCCAGCAAAATATTATCCCGAGGGCTACCACCCCGATTTGTTGGAGGAATGGCCTGTCGCTGGTGACTTGGTTATTCAAGATCCCAAATTTAAACTGCAACTGGGAGGCGTCATCGGGTCGTTCAGCAAGATCATAAACACCAACGCTCAGAGCAAGTGTCTCGGAAGCCGAGGTCTTGGCCTAGGCTCCCGACAGTTTGAGCCTTTTACTTCAGATCAATGGTATATTTTACTACCCGGTCATTTCCTGAATCTTTAATTTTATCGTATTGAAGAATCCACCGAAGTAAGTCGAATTATTTGCCCCTTGATGCACTTACCAATAAGCCGGCGTAAGTTCTTGAGTTTGGGTGCTGGGCTCGTGACAACCGTTGCCCTCCCTCGGATCAGTTACTCTGACGAAAAACACATTTCTGAATACGAACTGGTGGCGGCTCCGACAGAATCACCGATTGTGGGTGAGGATTATCCTGAAACTGCGGTTTTGTCATACAACAGTTCCGTTCCCGGTCCCGAGATCCGTCTAAAACAGGGTGATCGTCTTCGGGTAACATTGCTGAATAGGATCGACCAGGAAACTACTGTTCACTGGCACGGTATACGGCTGCCCAATGCCATGGATGGTGTTCCCTACTTAACGCAGGCGCCGGTTGCCCCGGGGGAAACATTCACGTACGAGTTCGATTTACCAGATGCAGGGACTTTCTGGTATCACCCTCACGTTAACAGCTCTGAACAAGTAGGCCGGGGTCTGTACGGGGCGTTAATTGTGGAAGAACCGGAGGTGTTACAAAGGTCCGATTCACTTGAACCAATTTATCAGAGAGAGCTGACCTGGATACTGGATGACTGGAGATTCGACCAAACCGCAACAATTCAACCCTTCGGCGTGGGTCACGATGCCAGTCATGGGGGTCGCATTGGAAACGTTGTAACGATAAACGGAAGACTGCCACAGCCCTTGAGGGTGAGGTCAGGAGAACGACTACGCCTCCGGCTGATAAACGCCGCCAACGCTCGCCATTTTGCCCTAGTATTTGAGGGACACTCACCTCACATCATCGCGATCGATGGGCAGCCGACAGTACCTCATTCTCCAGATGACGACACGGTCGTACTAGCGCCTGCGATGCGCACTGATTTACTGCTCGATATGTCAGCTGAACCCGGTTCAAAAACAAGGATCATTGACAGCTTCTATCGTGATCCTTACTTGTTGAATGAGATTGTGTACAGTAGCGAGACTGCTCTCCGAACTTCCTTCCCTGATCCAGTTGCACTCCCGGGCAATCCATTATCAGAACCCGACCTGGCCAATGCTCATCGATACGACATTCTCTTCGCCGGCGGTGCTATGGGTGGGATGCGAGGAGCACTGGTCAATGGACGTTGGAAGGATATCCGCAGCATGGTAAACAGCGGACTTGTTTGGGCTATCAATGGCGTGGCCGCATCATCCCACGAGTTGAAGCCGTCACTTACCTTGCAGCGCGATAAAACCTACATTTTTTCGTTACAGAACGATACCGTGTTTCCACACCCAATCCATCTACATGGCCACCACTTTCGTGTGATCCGCCGAAACAAAAAACCAACAAAACACCGCGAGTGGCAGGATACGGTTTTGGTTCAAGCTCGTGAACAGGTCGACATTGCTTTCGTTGCAGACAATCCGGGAGACTGGATGTTTCATTGCCACATTCCTGAACACATGGAGGCCGGGATGATGAGCGTAGTAAGAGTCGTTTGAGGCCTGGGTTATTTTGAGAAAAAAATGAAACTGCGAAGCCAAACGCCGGCCTCGCAGTTCATGTTGAGGGGATTGTTACATCATTGCTTTGATGTCGACTTCCTTGCCTTCCACCATGACTTTCATCGGCATAATGACACCATCGGCCGTCATACTGCCCTCAATAGTGGCTTCCTTAGCCATATGCGGGGCCAGTAACGGAGCCGGGGCAGCCAGGGTGTGCATCTTACCGTCTATATACAACGCAACCGGGATACCCATCTTGGCACAGGCCGTAGCACAACCCTTCATTGCTCCACCTTTATGGTCTTGACCCGTATTGCTGGCATCCATGGCCATACATCGCGTGTCCACTAACACCCCGGTAAAAGAATCCGCACTGGCGGCAAACGGGGCCATGAACAATACAGAAACAAACAAAGTGATTAACTTGCGCATTATTACTATTCTCCTTTGATTAAACCTAGGTTAGGTACAGATCACCTGTACATATACACAGACCGGACTCAAACCTAAAATATTCCTGAAAAACTAAAACCCCCACCTAAAAAATCTTTTAAACAAAGATTACCCCCTAGTTTTCAACAACTTCGGCCATACCCCCGCTTCGTACCTACGATTGCCGATTTTTAATAAGTAGGAGTTAGACTTGAAAATCGTTTATACCTGCCGGTCATTCCCGCACGTTGTTAGCGGGAATCCAGGTGTAGTCCCCGTATAACTATTTCCTACAGATGTAGCTGACAGTCCCGATCCGGCGTTCTGCCAAATTGCGAACTTGATTCCGTGCCATCTCGGAAAAATCGTCACCGAGAATTGCTTGGAAGGTTACGGGGGGCGGTCCCGATTCAGCCATCCGCGTCGTCATTGTTTCAAACCAAATCTGGCTTTCGTCGGTGGAATCGTAAGTATTAAGAATTTGGAAGTCGACGTCGGTAAGGAGAGACTCCATTTTTTTCGATGTGACAACATGACTGATTGACGGTTCACGCGCCCATGGGACGGGAAACAACACATCCCCACCTTCACCCTGAAGCACGTCATACACCGCGAAGATCCCCCCGGGCTTCAATACGCGTCTGGCTTCCAAATACATCTTTTTTTTGTCTGGTATGTTCATGGCGACATGGATGGTCATTGCCGCATCGAACTGATCGTTGTCGAATGGTAAGTTGGTCGCATCGCCTTGTTTGAAGGTGACACGGTCGCTGAGATCGACCCATCTAGAGAGTGTCTCCGCCGCATCACGAAATTCCTGTGTTAAATCTATTCCAGTGACATGGCAGCCATAGACCTCAGCAAGAGTTCGTGCCGGCCCGCCTAGGCCACTGCCGATATCAAGCACTCTGGCCTGTTCGCCAAGTTCCAT
The DNA here is from genome assembly GCA_030066885.1 of Arenicellales bacterium. Classification (GTDB taxonomy): domain Bacteria; phylum Pseudomonadota; class Gammaproteobacteria; order Arenicellales; family JAANXG01; genus JAHEKE01. The sequence goes on from JASJAT010000180.1 coordinate 5,231, forward strand.
CTGTTCCGCCAACTCCAACGTTGCTTTTCGACCGCGGATATGAAATTCGTCAACAGCCGCCAGGTCGGATGTTTGCAGGTTTGCCAAGTCAATCCCAGCATTTCGCAAGCTCTCTACAATGGCGTCCGCTAGAGCACCGGTGCTGCCATAGTGTGTCATTACGTCTTGAGTCATCGGATTTCTCACTATAAAAGTCTTCTTTTAGTCTAACTGTCAGGAGTTGGGAAGAAAACCGACGCCCGTAAAGGGGGTTGCGTTCCGCATGCTGTAGGAAACTTGATCGCCCACGACCAACCCGGACCGAACCGCCGGTTCAAGAATGGAGAATTAGAAACACACTTTGGCAAGTGGGCTTAAGAGGCATGGTATGGCAGGGTAACTAGTTAAAACGCATCACCCACCCATCTGGTTCGTAACCTCGGCGGGTGGGTGCTGCGCGTTCGCTCGACTGTGTGTCATTCACAACTTTCGAGAATGGGATTACTCTAGCTATGGCCATGAAACACACATCGACCTGATACCAGAGAGCCGTGAATCGAGCCTAGGCCGCTGCTGACACACCACTCGTCATTGCTGCGACGACCTCATCCGTAGACAGGACTGCGTTGGCCATATAACCGAAATTGGTTAACGCAGCCTCGTAGCCGTCGCCTAGCTCAGGGTGCCGGGCACCGGCCGTCCCGTCTTTGACGACAGTAACCTCGAACCCTTGTTCCAGCAGCTCACGCATATGGGCTTCGACACAGAGGTTAGCAGACATCCCCGCGAGAATGACTTTATCGATGCCCCGTTTGCGCATTTGTAAAGCAAGATCGTTATTCTCCGGCCCATAGACCTTATGAGGACTCACCACGATGGTCTTCCCATCTTCGATAAAGGGCTTGTAACGCTCTAACCAATCAGCGCCGGAGCCCGGAAACCCATTGAGGCTTAAAGCATCTTCGCGGCCAAACATATTGATCTCATGCATGATCTTCTCCACTGTACCGCCAAACTTCCAGCCGTGGTCTGTGGGGTAGTAGTAGTGAGGTGAGATAAAAACCTCATAGCCGTTATCCTTCGCCGCCTTGAAAAGCCGCTCTATGTTCTCGATGGTCTTGTTCTCTTTGACACTGTCGCCAACCAATTCCCAGGTAACACCTTGCTCACTGAGAAAGTCGTTCTGGGGATCAGTAATCAGGACTGCGGTATTATTGCTATTGATATCCATGGTTTTTCTCCGGCTATGTGT
>JASJAT010000181.1 GCA_030066885.1 Arenicellales bacterium
AGCTTGGCGCCTTAGCGAGTGTGCATGACGTTCAAGCGACAAAAAATAACTTCGCTCTGACGACGATTCGCGGCGAGGGCGCCGCTCCTACAGATTTAACCTTGGGGATTGGGCGCGGCCAAAGCCGCTTCGATGAACTTACGGGCAACGTAAGAAGACTTAACAGTCCAATATTCTTTATTGATGGTCAATGAAGCGAAACCAATCTTTCTGTCACCAGAAGCGGCGTAGCCCACAAACCAATCGTACCTACCTGCGGGTGATTGACCGGTTAAAGATCCGGTTTTACCGCCTACGGCGGCTTCTTTGAGTTCGCCTGTAAAAAACTTTCTGAAGGACTTTCGTGCCGAACCACGTTGCACTGTTTCCCGCATTAGCTTACGCATTTTCCTTGCCGTGTCCGCTGAAATCGGTTCACCGAATGACTCGGGGTGATTTAGATAAAGTGGAATTCCCCACTCGTCAGTTGCCAGTTCAACCAGATAGGGTGCCATCATCTGACCATCGTTAATAACCGCGCCAGCCAACATAGCACCATGTAAAGGGCTCAATGTGTTCCTTCGTGTATAGCCTGAAGCCGTTTCTGCAATGCGCCACTCATCGTCATTGATGTCAGTCAACCCGGTACCAAAATCGATATCGGTGCTGATGTCAGTATTGAAGCCGAAACGATTTGCGTAATCCTCAAGTTTGTTCGCACCGATCATATATATACCGATTCGAGCAAAGACTGTATTGATCGATTCAGCAAAAGCCTTGGTTAAAGTGGGTCGACGCGTCCATTTATTGTCTTTATGTTTGAGCACCTGTTTTTTGTACAAGCTCGTTTTTTTGCCGTTATATCGAAGTACGGTGTCGGGCTCCAGTAAATTCTGGTCCAAAGCAGCTGCAGCAGTGATCATTTTGAATACCGAAGCCGCAGGATAACTGTTGCGCAAGGTGAGGTTACCCCACGGGCTTCCATCTTTGATGAAGCTGTTCAACGCTAACACCGCCCCAGTGTTAGCATCTATTGCTGCAAACGCTCCGTAATCCGGTTTATACCTGGCGTAAATCTTATCCAGCATATCTACCAGCTTATGGTCAAATGTGTAAGTCAATCTCGCGTCATGAATACTGAATCCCACATCTATGGGAACCCGATGGGGAAATTCACTTCTTTCGGTATAAGGTGCCAGCGCCTGCGCCAACACTTGTTTACTAACCCCTGAAATTTCAGAAGGTGTGACGCGAACAGCTCCGAGCTCAACCGGCAGTACTGCAAGATAGAAAAATAGGGCGGTGGAAAATAACAGGGTGTATCGACGCACGTTAATCTGTTTCCAGGGTCTTTTCGTAAATCACCTTATCTTCCGTACCGAAACAACAAATCACGATTTCCTCAAACTTGTTCTCATACCGACGCATCACCGAAACTGCGATTTTTGCAGCAGCCTGCTTTGGGTACCCGTAAATACCCGTGCTGATGCCGGGAAAAGCAACCGTCCTAACTCGATTATCAATGGCTAATTCGAGCGCACTATCGTAGCAGGATTCTAGCAATTCCGGTTCTCCACTATCGCCTCCGTGCCATCTGGGCCCAACAGTGTGAATTACCCATTTGCTAGGCAGATCAAAACCGTTAGTGATGCGTGCTTGCCCAGTGGGGCAACCACCAATCGCCTTACAGGCTTCCAACAGCTTCGGGCCTGCTGCGCGGTGAACGGCTCCATCTACCCCCCCACCACCCAGTAAGGTTTCATTAGCAGCATTAACAATCGCGTCCAATGCTAAAGTGGTAATATCAGCTTCAATTACTCTCAACATAGGTATTATTGTTTGGTGGAGCTTTCGTTACTGAACGTTATACTCATTGCCGTGTTTGTGGCAGTTGTATGGTATTTTTTCGACGCCATGCGGGCGAGAGAGATAGCCACTGCCGTCGCTCGTGAATATTGTAAACAATCTCACATACAATTTCTTGATGGAACCGTCGGACTGCGAAATGTGACGATATCTATGGACAGAGGCAAGCCGTCACTGAAACGACGTTATGAGTTCCATTATTCCGAATCTGATCACACGCGCAATATCGGCCTGGTGATCATCAACGGGAACAGAGTTGAACATTTTATCCTGCAGCACCAAACTGCCGTTCCCAGTGATACAACTTTGGAAGCCTGACCTATAATGTATAGATGAACATGAAAGTACCGTCAAATTTTGCTTCCCGCCGTTCATCCAAGGGCCGTATTATTATCGCCAGTTGCTTGCTTGCCAGCGTCGTTATGGGCGGAGCTGAAGCGGACTCCACAACAGCCCGTATCACACCTGAGGCTATCGTCCGCTATTTAATGCAGGATATGTTCATTTCTCCGGGTGTTGGGTTTCAAAAAGTTCAGATTGGCCAGACTTTCACGCAAGTGGCCGAGAGTTGGGGAAACCCAAACAGAGCAGATCGACCCACTGAAACGGGTTACGTTGTTTGGGAGTATGATGCTGGAGATTCGAAAATCAGAGTCGCTGGTGGATCTAAAGTGACGTCGATCAAGGTTATCGGTACACTCAATTCACCTTTCACGTCCAGTGAAGGCGCCAGCTTCGGGATGACACCACAACAAGTCATCACAATTTATGGGTCCCCCTCCGACTCCAACAATCTGGCTAAAATACGCTACCCCAATAGAGGTATCGAATTTGGATTCGAACACGGCGCACTCAAATGGATGTCGGTATTCTCACCCAAATCTTGATTTAAACAGAATTCGCGCTCAACATTTTGTTGATCTGAATAATGTTAATCTGTGCACCCATGAGGTGCGGGTTTATTTCGAGCGCTTGTTCAAAAGCTTTGCGCGCTTCACGCAGTCTGTTTTGCCTCATTAATATCTGCCCCATTCCTGAAATCGCGCCAAAGTGACGAGGCTCGAGTGCTAACGTTGTCCTTATGTCTCGCATTGACAATGAATATTCACCCATAAGATACAATAGTGTAGCGCGCCGATTCCATGCTTCTGCAAACTGCGGTTTCATTTCGGTAAGGCGGGTTAACGCGAGTAACGCTGACCTGTAGTCAGCCCGGGCCATTAATGCTACGCCCCGGTCAAATAGATCCCTAGCTTCCTCGTCCTGGATCTCATACCATAATTTCCAAATCTGCTGAGTTATAGACTCACCTTCCTCAAAATCCTCAGCCTGGTGTAACTGTTGGAATAAATTTTCGAGCCGCGGATCATTTTGATCGGCGCTGGCGCCAACACACCAGCAGACCAGGGTCAGGAAAATAGCTCGAAAAACCTGCATACCTAATAGACCTATCCTCGATCTCGATTGTTCCCTTCACATACAGATATCAGGCCGATATTCAAGAGAACGTATTGGTCGGTAAGTGGACTTTCAATTCATAGAAAGCAGTTCTATAAACCTGGCGTTTAAACTCAATAATCTCCTCAACAGCAGCTGCCCAATCTTTCCATATCCAGTCATCGAATTCAGGTTTGTGCGAAATGTCTAGACGCACCTCCGATTCGTCCCCGGTCAATTTAAGTAAATACCAGATCTGCTTTTGACCTTTGAAACTCTTCTGGCTCTTGTTTCTCAGCCGCCGTAAATACGCCTGGGGCAAATCGTAGTGTAGCCAACGCTGGGTGCGAGCAACGACTCTTACATGGTCACGCCCTAGTCCCACTTCCTCCTTTAGTTCTCGGAACAAGGCTTGCCTCAAGGTTTCATTGGACCTCACCCCTCCTTGGGGGAATTGCCAACCGTCGTGACTACAACGACGTGCCCAGAACACCTTATTTTTGTGATTAAATAAGATGATACCCACATTGGGCCTGTATCCGTCCTGCGTATGATAAAGGACTGTTTGCGGCATAACCTCTCTGTAACGTCGTGTATTAAATCTATTTTTTCATGAACAGGTTTTATCTGCAATTCCGGTCAAGAAGCCGCATTTTCCGGTGCCGAGAATACGCATAGCTAACGCGTAGAACGAAGTTTTCATACAGCGAATAGAAAAATGACTTTGGCGATTTTTGACTTGGACCATACCTTGCTGAACGGTGACAGTGACTACGCTTGGGGAGAGTTTCTTGTTGAAAAAGGGATTGTCGACAGGAATTCTCATTCACGCCGGAACGCGAAATATCTTGCCGACTACAACGCAGGAAAACTCGACTTCAACGAGTTCATAACGTTTCAACTGGAGCCGCTGAAAAACAATCCGAGGCAACTTATTGAGCGTATGCGGGCTACTTTTGTCAAAGAAATCATACGACCAATGATTACAGACAAAGCTCGCGATCTCGTTGACTGGCATCGAAGGCAGGGGCACACCCTTATGATCATAACTTCAACCAACCGCTTTATCACGAGACCAATTGCGGATGAGTTTGGTATCGAGTTGCTGATCGCCACCGAAGTAGAAGAGGTCGACGGATGTTTTACCGGAAGAACATTCGACACGCCCAGTTTTGGTGAGGGCAAAGTTAGTCGACTAAAGGCTTGGGTACACAAAGAAAATGAAAGCTTAACCGGTAGTTGGTTCTACAGCGATTCACACAATGATTTACCTTTACTCAGACTGGTTGAGAACCCGGTTGCGCTCAATCCGGATCCGATACTTAAAAACGAGGCCCGGCTGCAGAATTGGAGAATTGTTGAGTGGTAGAACGTTCTGCAGGAGCGGCGCCCTCGCCGCGATTTTTCGGCGCGATGGCGCGCCTCCTACGTTGTGTGTAGCTAATTAATTTGGCTGAAATAGGGTCTCGTCGAGATCTTCACAGTGCTCCTCGGCAAACTCTAAAAACTCTTCCATCGCGCGTAAACGGAATTTTTGCCGCTGATAAACGATTGAGAAGGGTCTTATCATCGGCGGATCTAGTGAGATTGCGCGGAGTGTTCCAAGTTTGAGCTCTTTGGCGAGGGTAGTCTCCGAAATAATCGAAACACCGAGCCCCGCTTCTACTGCGCTTTTCACTGATTCAGGGCTGCCGAATTCCATTGTGGTTTTCAAGTCACCAAAATCAAGACCGCGTTGTTCAAAATAGTTTGAAATAACCTCCCTGGTTCCAGACCCCTCTTCACGGGCTATAAATGGGTAAGGCTGTACCTGCTCCGCCAGAGCTGTCTTTTGATTGGCCAATTCATGATCAGGCGAGCAGATCAGCATCAACTGGTCACACCAACATACTTTTACTACCAGATTCTTATTGTTGACCGGGGCTTCTACGATTCCGACATCGACTTCGTTGTTTTCAACCATATGAACGATGCCGACTGTGTTGGACACCTTCAGGCGCAGTTTGACATCAGGGAATTTCTGCTGAAAGTCTCCCAGCAGCGTAGGGATTCGATACTCCGCGATCGTGGTACTGGCACCGATGACCAACACCCCAATAACATCTCCGGTTAGTTTTCGCACTTGATTGTCCATCTCGTTGTACAAACCGATGATGCGCTCGGCGTAGGCAAACACTTCTTGTCCCGCTTCGGTTAGGCTGATTTTGTTGTGGGTGCGGTCGAACAACCGGGTATTGAAGTATTCTTCAAGCTGCCGGATCTGAAAGGTCACGGCGGGCTGGGTCATATGCAGCGAATCCGCGGCTTTGGTGAAGCTCAGAAGCCGGGCTACCGTATAGAAAACCTGGAGTCGTCGGTCCGCCATAGAACCTGCTCGGTAAACGAGACCGTATTATAAAGTTTTTTTATGGCGAAGCTAAATAAAAAATATCGGTGATAAAGGCGGCCGGTGCTAGAACCCGTCGAGTTTCAACTTCAGATCGGTGGCACTGGACGCGTTTTGGATGGCGACTTCTTCACTGATCTCACCACGTTGGACCAACTCCAGCAGATGTTGGTCAAATGACAGCATTCCCTCGACAGTCGATTCCTTTCTTACCAAATCAGCAATGTCCTTGACTCGCAACGGATCGAGAACGAGTTCTTGTACACGCGCGCTCACCGTCATGATTTCACAAGCTACGACTCGACCTTTGCCGTCAGCCCGCGGGAGCAAGCGCTGGGCTACAACTGCTCGAAGATTCTGCGCCAGCTTCGACCGCACTGTAGGCTGTGCGTCAGGTGAAAATGTGGAGATCATACGCGTTACCGTTTCAGCAGTCGCAGGTGCATGCAATGTGGAAAATACAAGATGACCGGTCTCCGCCGCAGTCAGTGCGGTCTCCATTGTTTCAAGTTCACGCATTTCGCCAAGCAAGATCACATCTGGGTCTTCTCGCAAAGCGGCAGTCATTGCCATCGGAAAAGTCGTCGCGTCTACACCGAGTTCGCGTTGTGAAATGATGCAGCGTTGCTCCTTAAAAATGTACTCGATTGGATCCTCAATCGTTATGATGTGTTTGGCGTAATTGAAGTTGATCTCGTTGATCAACGAAGCGATAGTGGTCGATTTTCCTGAACCCGTCGCACCGGTTAGTATCACCAGGCCACGTTCGAATCTAACAAAGTCTCTAACCGC
>JASJAT010000182.1 GCA_030066885.1 Arenicellales bacterium
ACAACGATGCGTCGATTCAGGAAAACTAGACATGCGATCAGTTTAGCCGCTAGTGGTAATGTATTTCAAGCCTGAGTCGGTTCTTTTTCTTTAACTTTGTGCTTTCGGCTCCTTTACTTGTTGCCCCCATTTTTCGCCCGCTTTACTGGAAGTCATTGGGGTAACTTTTTCATCAATACTCTCTTCTCTGATCTCTTCTTGGAGTTCGGGACGGTGGCGATCTTTCCTCCTCTTCAATAAAAAACCCTGCAAAAACCCGGAAACGAAGTAACCGAAAAATATCAGGAACAACATACGTGGGGGATCCAACGCTATTAATACAAACGCCAAGACCATCACTAGTAGCTTTACAAATGGTATTTTTCCCTTTAAATCCAGATCCTTGAAACTGTGATAGCGAACATTACTTACCATGGCAGCCGCGGCTGCTACGGTAACGAGCCAGGATACTGTATTAACGGCGCTACCCTGAAAACCATATTCGTGCATCATCCATACCCAGGCTGCTAACAGGGCAGCTGCGGCGGGGCTTGGCAAGCCTTGAAAATATCGTTTGTCAGCGACCTTTTGCGTGTTAAACCGGGCTAATCTCAATGCAGTTGCAGCAACGTATATAAACGCCGCTAGCCAACCCAATTTACCCATACCTCCCAGCACCCATTCATATATCACTAATGCGGGAGTCAGCCCAAACGCGATAACATCCACCAAGCTATCGTATTCAGCCCCAAAATCGCTGGTCGTATTGGTCATTCGCGCAATACGACCGTCCAGCCCGTCCATCAACATGGCGATAAATATCGCCATGGCAGCCAACTCGAACCTTCCCTTAGTTGCCTGAATGATTGCAAAGAAGCCAAAGAATAAACCAGCCGTGGTAAACAAGTTCGGCAGAATATATATCCCCCGGCGCCCGGGGCGTTTGGGACCTGTGTCCTGACCTTTTTTATTGCGCTTAACTTGCATACTATTTTGCGTGGGTAGCGACTACGTCAACACCTGCTGCGACTTTATCACCGAGCTGAACCTGGGTCACATATTTCTCCGGCAGATACAAATCCAGCCGTGATCCGAAACGGATAAAACCATATCGTTGCCCCCAATCCAAGGCGTCTCCCTCCTTAACATAACACAATATTCTTCGTGCAATCAGCCCGGCGACTTGTACAAACACGATATCACTATGTTCTTGTGAATCAGTGATCCATATCGCATTCCGCTCGTTTTGCTCGGAAGCTTTGTCCAACTCGGCATTGAGAAAATGGCCTGGAAAATACCAGATCTTTTTTATAACACCTTTCGTCGGCGATCGATTGGAATGTACAGAGAAAACATTCATGAACACGCTGATTTTTAGCGCTTGCCGATTAAGGTATGGGTCCGTGGTCGAGCCGATGAATACCACTTTCCCATCTGCCGGAGATAAAACTTGACCAGGTACTTTGGGCGAAATCCGATGCGGATCCCGAAAAAACTGCATAACGAATATTAAGATCAACCAGAACGGTATAGCCCACACCCACCCTAACCAGACGGTCATAACTATGGCCACCAATAGTGCGATGACGACGTGCCACCAACCTTCCCGCGCAAGCAGAAACATCAGTTAAAAGTTCAAAGCAACAAAGTGAAAAAGATAATGCACCAGAAAATTTATACCGTGGTCGATATGGCAGAACTTTGATCTTTTGTACTTTATGAATCCCTGATTAATCGCGGCGAGGGCGCCGCTCCTACTGTTTCAGCTAGTTGACTGATTTATCTACGACTTTGTTCGCCTTAATCCAAGGCATCATGTCGCGCAAACGGCTCCCTACTTCTTCGATTTGATGTGCCGCGGCTTTCTGACGCAGGGTTTGGAATCTTTCACCACCGGAGGCGTTTTCATCCATCCATTCTTTAGCGAACTTTCCGGACTGGATTTCATCCAGTATCTTTTTCATCTCGGTTCTGGTTTGTTCGGTCACTATCCGAGGACCTCGGGTTAAATCTCCGTACTCTGCCGTGTTCGAGATAGAATATCTCATGTTTGCGATACCACCCTCATACACAAGATCAACGATCAATTTAACTTCGTGCAAACATTCAAAGTAAGCCATTTCTGGTGAATAGCCCGCATCTACCAATGTTTCAAATCCCGCCGATATCAACGAAGTTAGGCCACCACAAAGTACGGTTTGCTCTCCAAATAAATCCGTTTCAGTTTCTTCCCTGAAAGTGGTTTCGATAATACCGGCTCGGCCCCCTCCAATGGCAGAGGCGTACGACAAGGCAACATTTCGCGCGTTGCCCGATGCATCCTGTTGAATCGCAATCAAACAAGGTACACCGCCTCCCTGGGTAAAGGTGGAACGTACGAGATGTCCCGGCCCTTTGGGCGCGATCATAAACACGTCAGTATCGGCCCTTGGTTTTATGAAACCGAAATGAATGTTAAATCCATGCGCAAACAATAGCGCCGCTCCTTGTTTCAAATTCGGTTCGATTTGCTCGTTGTAAAGCGTTGCCTGCCGCTCATCTGGAACAAGCACCATGACCACATCGGCGCCGGCCACTGCATCCGGGACATCAGCGACTTCTAAACCGGCCTTCTGCGCTTTCTCGGCAGATGCGGAACCTTGGCGCAGGCCAACTACCACCTCAGTTCCACTATCCTTTAGGTTGTTGGCGTGGGCGTGGCCCTGGGAACCATAGCCCAGGATGGCCACCCTCATACCCCTGATGATCGACAAATCAGCGTCTTGATCGTAAAAAACTTTCATGAACTAGTCCTCTTTGCAGTCTTCGAACAGGGGATAAAACAGGGCTAGGCCAGCGACTTATCCCTCAGTTCACTGTGTCACTATTTGATTAGGCGCTCAGCGCTCTCTCACCGCGAGCGATACCGGTAACACCTGAACGAATCACCTCAATTATCTCCGTCATATCAAGTGCCTTAACGAAGGCGTCCAGTTTTTCAACTGTACCAGTTAGTTCCAGGGTGTAAGTAGAGTCTGTCACATCAATAATGCGCCCCCGGAAAATATCCACCAAACGCTTTATCTCTTCCCGCGCATCACCGGTCGCCTTGACTTTCGCCAGCATGAGCTCCCGCTCGATATGTGCTCCTTCTGTCAGCTCCTGCAGTTTAACTACGTCCACTAACTTGTTCAGTTGTTTGACGATCTGCTCGATGACGTCGTCGGACCCAGCAGTCACGATGGTCATGCGTGACAATGTACTGTCTTCGGTCGGAGCAACCGTGAGTGACTCTATATTATATCCACGTGCTGAGAACAATCCGGCAACACGAGAAAGTGCGCCTGCTTCGTTTTCAAGCAGAATCGAAATAATATGCCTCATATTTAGGCGAGTTCTCGCTCTTGCGGGGGTTCTCCGGAACCGGGATTCAGATGCATTTCATTGTGTCCCTTGCCCGCTGCGATCATGGGATATACGTTTTCGGCCTGATCTGTAATGAAGTCGAGAAACACTAACTGATCTCTCATCGCAAACGCTTCTTTTAGTGCTCCTTCTACGTCGGATGGCTTCTCAACTAACAGTCCTCTGTGTCCAAATGATTCCGACAGAGCGACGAAATCCGGCAGCGCGTCCATATAAGAATGCGAGTATCTTCGATCGTAGAAAAATTCCTGCCATTGGCGAACCATGCCCATATAGCGATTATTAAGGTTGATAATCTTTATGGGGAGATCATATTGTTTACAGGTAGAAAGCTCCTGAATACACATTATGATGCTCGCTTCACCGGTGATACAACACACCAGGTCGTCAGGATAAGCCAGCTGTACACCCATCGCAGAAGGTAAACCAAATCCCATAGTGCCTAACCCACCGGAGTTGATCCACCGTCGGGTCTTGTCAAAACCATAGAATTGCGCCGCCCACATTTGGTGTTGTCCAACGTCAGAAGTCACAAAAGCTTTCCCCTGCGTGACTTCATGTAGCTTTTCAACTACGTATTGAGGCTTAATTTTTTCGCTGTTTCTATCGTAGTTAAGGCAGTCGATCCCCCGCCACTCATCTATTTGTTTCCACCACTGTTTAAGGGCACCTGGCTCGGGCTGCTGCTTACGAGAATGGAGTTCTTTGACCAAATCTTCGAGTATTGACTTTGCGTCGCCAACAATCGGTATCTCTACCTTTACGTTTTTGCCGATAGATGATGGATCGATGTCAACGTGTACAATTTTGGCAAACGGAGAAAATTTAGATAGGTCACCAGTGATACGGTCGTCGAAACGAGCCCCCACTGCTAACATGACGTCACAGTCGTGCATAGCCATATTCGCTTCGTAGGTGCCGTGCATTCCGAGCATGCCTAAGAACAGTGAATCGTTGTAGGGATATGCTCCTAATCCCATCAAAGTATTGGTACACGGATATCCAAGTAGTTGGACGAGTTCACGCAAGGTTTCTTCCGCGTCTGCACTGACCACACCACCGCCGGTGTAGATGATCGGCCGCTTTGCGTTGAGTAAAAGGTCAGCTGCTTTTCTGATTTGCTTGGGGTGCCCTCGCACAACCGGGGCATAAGAACGCATCTTAACCGAGCGAGGGTACATATATTCGGTCTTATTTGCGGTTACGTCTTTTGGTACATCGATGAGCACTGGCCCAGGACGCCCGCTGGAGGCCACGAAGAAAGCCTTTTTCATTGTCATGGCCAGATCCTTGACGTCCTTTACCAGGAAATTGTGCTTAACACATGGGCGGGTTATCCCGACAGCATCAACCTCCTGGAACGCGTCGTCACCAATTAGATGGGTCGGTACTTGCCCCGAGATAACCACTAACGGGATCGAGTCCATGTAGGCCGTAGCTATCCCGGTTACGGCATTGGTGATCCCGGGGCCGGACGTAACCAGTACCACACCCGGTTTCCCCGTTGCACGCGCATAGCCGTCTGCAGCATGACTTGCTCCCTGCTCGTGACGTACTAATATATGTTTAACTTTATCTTGCCGATATAGCGCGTCGTAGATATGCAGCGCTGCACCACCTGGATAGCCGAAGATGTAGTCGATCCCTTCATCCTGCAGGCATTTGACGACGATATCTGCACCGGTAAGTTCCACCGTTTAGCATCCTCCTAGGGCTTATGTTAAATGCTGGAAAAATAGTAGTATTGTAAAAAAAGCCCGCATTCGGGCCCGCTGGCATAGTAGTATAAACGGCCGTAACACTTTAAGTAAAACAACCGCGAGCAAGATTGAACAGACCAGCCACTTCTATCAGTAGGAAAATCGAGGAGCTTTATCCATTATCCAAGAGGACAGCCTACAAATGAATCAGCATCGAGTAAGTATTGATACTTCGTATGGGCGCATAATCCTCGAACTAGAATCTGAAAAAGTGCCTCTTACGGTAGGCAACTTCGTTCAATATATCGAGGAAGGTTTTTATGACAACACCTTGTTTCACCGCGTCATCGATAACTTCATCATCCAAGGCGGGGGATTTGAACCTGGGTTAATTCAGAAAACTACCAGAACGCCGATAAAAAACGAGTCCAGTCAAGGCCTGCACAATAAGAGAGGGACTATAGCCATGGCCAGGCTGCCGGACGAACCGGATTCAGCCACCTCTCAATTTTTTATCAATACTCGAGACAATGACATATTGGACTACAATGCGGGAGACAATAAACAAGGCTATTGTGCCTTTGGCCGGGTTGTGGATGGAATGGAAGTGGTAGAACGAATCGAAGGTGTGGGAACGGCCACCGTCGGAGAGCATCATGACGTACCACTAAAAGAAATCGTCATAGAAAAGGTGGAATTAATAAACACAAAATGACGCTCTTCTTTATCTCAGATTTACACCTCACTTCCAAGCGCCCTAAAACAACCGAATTATTTTTCGAATTCCTGTCGACCATAAAACCGACTGCTAAGGCATTGTATATTCTTGGTGACCTGTTCGAATTTTGGGTTGGAGACGATGCCGTCAAAACCGTTGGACAAACCGAAGTATTCTCGGCACTCAAACACCTGACCGAAGGAGGTGTCTCTGTTTTTTTCATGCACGGTAACAGGGACTTTCTGGTAGGGGATGAATTCGCCGACAAAACCGGTTGCCGGATTCTGCCCGATCCGAGCGAAATGACACTCGACGGCTTGAAGGTTTTGCTCACGCACGGTGACAGTATGTGCACAGACGACACGGCCCATCAGCAATTTCGAGACCTGGTTAACGATCCCGATTGGAGGCGTGAATTCCTTAGCTATCCCATAAACGAGCGAATGGAACTCGCCCTCACTGCCCGTTCACACAGTGCTTTACACAAATCCATGACCAGCATGGAAGTCATGGACGTAAACCCCGCTGCAGTCGAGCGAGAAATCCGACGCCGGAACGTAGACTACTTGATACATGGACACACGCATCGACCTGGGATTCACACGCTCGACATCAATGGCAAACAGGTAAAACGCATCGTTCTTGGGGACTGGTATGAACAAAGCAGCGTGCTTCGTTACGAAGGGGGCAAACTTTGGCTGTCAGCGAAAGAAATGGAGTTTCCACCGGCCTAAAACCGGGGACAGTATACTTTTTAACC
>JASJAT010000183.1 GCA_030066885.1 Arenicellales bacterium
TTGCGTCAAGGGGTGAAATTTCATTCTGGTAATGAAATGGATGCGCTCGACGTCAGTTGGACGTTCGATCGTCTCAAGAAGAGCCCCGACTTCAAAGGTATCTTTGCGCCTTTTGAGGCGTTGAACGTTGTCGATAAGTACACCATCGACATCGTGACCAAGGAGCCCTATCCATTGGTATTGCACACGGCGACGTACATTTTTCCGATGGATAGGAAGTTCTACGATGGTTATGACGCAAACGGTAAGCCAAAAGACGCCATCATCAAGCATGGTGATGCATTTGCGTCGACCAATGCCTCTGGAACCGGCCCTTATATCATCACCTCGCGCGAGCAAGGCGTAAAAGTGGAGTTCGATCGTTTTAAGGACTATTGGGATAAGAACTCACCGGGTAATGTGGATAAGATCGTTTTCACTCCAATCAAAGAAGACCCGACTCGGGTTGCGGCGTTATTGTCGGGTGACGTAGATTTCATAGCACCCGTGCCACCGGCCGATTTAGATAGAATCGATAAAGATCCAAATACTGATCTGGTGACCATGAGTGGCACTCGTATCATCACCTTTCAGTTGAATCAGGACCGCAAGGAAGAATTCAAGGATCCCAAGGTACGTCTGGCCATTGTCCATGCTATCAACAATGAAGGTATCGTTGAAAAGATCATGCGCGGATTTGGTACCGCCGCTGCCCAGCAGAGCCCCAAGGGCTATTTGGGCTACAACGAGAACTTAAAGCCGCGCTACGATCTGGAAAAGGCCAAAGCGTTGATGAAGGAAGCGGGTCATGAAAATGGATTTTCCATCACCATGATGGCGCCGAACAATCGTTATGTAAACGATGACAAGATCGCCGAGGCGGTAGCCGGTATGTTGGCCAAGATCAATATCAAGGTAGATCTTAAAACCATGCCCAAAGCGCAATACTGGCCAAAGTTCGACGAACGTGCGGCGGACATGATGATGATCGGCTGGCATTCAGATACGGAAGATTCATCTAACTTCACTGAGTTCTTGACTATGACACCGGACCCAGAGACCGGTTATGGACAGTACAACAGTGGCAATTACTCCAATGCACGAGTAGACGAACTGGTGCTGACCAATCAGCAGGAAACGGATGAAATGAAGCGCACTGCTATGTTGCAGGAAATTGAACAGATCCTGCATGATGAGGCGGCTTTCGTTCCCCTGCACTGGCAGGATCGTGCTTGGGCTGCCCGAAAAGGTACGGATATTGCGCCAGTCGTTAATGTGATGAACTTCCCCTACCTCGGGGATTTGGTCATGCAAGAATAACTAATCGCTAATAAACAGGTAAAAATTGATGGGCCGCTGTTAAGCGGCCCATTTTTTTAGTACCTTAAATTCCATGTTGGCCTTCTTCGTACGCCGGTTGGTTCAAGCGGCACTGGTAATGCTGATTATCAGTGTTATCGCTTTTTCTATTCAGGATAACCTGGGTGACCCGCTGCGAGAAATGGTCGGGCAGTCTGTCTCGGAAGCGGAGCGACAAGCGCTGCGAGAAGAGATGGGTTTGAACGATCCTTTTCTCATTCAGTATTGGCGATTTTTAAAGAAGGCAGTACAAGGAGATCTTGGCACATCATATTTCTTTAAGCGACCGGCAGTAGATGTCATCCTGGACAAACTACCCGCTACGCTTGAGTTGGTCTTCGGTGCATCTCTGATCATTATCTTATTTTCGGTGCCGATCGGCGTCTTTGCCGCTATCTATCCCAAACACTGGTTTTCCAAGTTGGCCATGGGTGTCAGTATCGTTGGTATCTCTATCCCCGTTTTCCTGACCGCCATATTGTCCATCTATATTTTTTCAGTTGAGTTGAATTGGCTGCCGTCTTTTGGACGTGGGGAAACCGTAGAAATATTCGGTGGCTGGACCACAGGGTTCTTAACTCGGGATGGGCTCGTCCACCTCATACTTCCCTGTATCGCGCTGTCTTCCATCATGCTGCCGTTATTCATTCGGTTGATTCGAGCAGAGATGCTCGAAGTGCTGGAATCGGAGTACGTCAAATTTGCCTGGGCTAAGGGCTTGTCACCAAACCGAGTTTGGTTCCTACACGCACTCAAAAATACCTTGTTGCCGGTTATTACTGTGGGCGGGGTACAAATAGGCACTCTGATTGCTTATACGATTTTAACGGAAACCGTATTTCAGTGGCCGGGCATGGGGTTCCTATTTTTAGAAGCGGTGAATCGGGTGGATACACCGTTGATTATTGCCTACTTGATCGTGGTAGGCCTGATTTTTGTGATTACCAACACGGTAGTTGATTTGATTTATGGTCTGGTGAATCCGATGGTTAAGCTTGCCAGGCCGCAGGGTGGGGACGACTAGTACCATGGTGGCAGCGAAATGGAACCAGTTTCTAGATTCCGGTTTCTATCACGATTTCAGCCGTGACAAGACCGCAATCATCAGTTTTTTCATTCTTTGTGTGTACGTGGTTTTTTGCTTTTCCGCACCTCTAATAGCCCCCTTTGATCCTTACGACCCAACCGGGATCGATATTATGGATTCGGAAATCCCCCCAGTTTGGCTGGAAGGGGGAGACTCACGCTTCCTATTGGGGACCGATGCACAGGGAAGAGACTTACTAAGCACTATTTTATATGGCACGCGTATTTCGATGACCATCGGTATCTGTGCCGTCTTGTTACAAGCATTTTTGGGGATCTCGATCGGCTTAATAGCTGGTTATAGGGGTGGGCGAATCGATAACTTTTTGATGCGGATCGCGGATATACAGCTGTCATTTTCGACACTGATGGTCGCGATTATTTTTCTGGCCGTATTTCAGGCGTTATTTGGAACAGAGCTGTACGAACGCTTGGCCATTCTAATGCTCATACTTGTGATTGGTGTGGCCGAATGGCCACAATATGCTCGTACCGTTCGAGCTTCTGTCTTAGCCGAAAAGAAAAAGGAATACGTGGATGCGGTCAGAGTAATCGGATTGCGTGCCCCGCGAATCATGTTTAGGCACATCCTGCCCAATACCTTGTCTCCGATTTTAGTGATATCCACTGTACAAGTTGCTAACGCCATTGTCAGCGAGGCCGCACTGTCCTTCCTCGGCCTCGGGATGCCTGTGACTAAACCTTCACTGGGATCGTTGATCAACAGTGGTTTCGAATTTATTTTCAGCGGATCGTGGTGGATCACCATCATTCCCGGAATTGTCTTAGTAATTTTGGTGCTGGTTATGAACCTCTTGGGTGACTTCCTGCGCGATGTGTTGAACCCGAAGCTGTACAAGAACTAACTATGGGCAACGTAGCAAACTCCACTTTCGACCAGGAATCAATTGGGCAATTTGTAGGAGGCACGCCTTCGCGCCGATTGCGTATCGCGGCGAGGGCGCCGCTCCCACAGGCGTGTCCTAACGAATCGGAGCCCCTTGTATGAGTCTGCTCGAGGTTAAGAACCTTGAAGTGCGCTTCGCTATGCGCAAAGAAGAACTCGTCGCGCTCAGGGACGTGAGTTTTAAAGTAGAAAAGGGCGAGAGACTCGGGATTGTCGGTGAGAGTGGAGCTGGTAAATCGGTCGCAGCGTTTTCCATACTGAACTTGATCAGTAAGCCCGGCTATATCTCCGCAGGGGAAATTATTTTCGAAGGACAGGATCTGACTAAGTTGTCGCCACAGCAGATGAGTCAGATTCGGGGCAATCGGATCAGTATGGTTTTTCAAGATCCGATGATGACGCTCAATCCGGTGCTCACCATTGGCACCCAGATGACCGAGGCGTTACATGCACACCAGGATATTTCTAAAGAGGATGCAAAACAGCGTGCCATAGAAACTCTGGCGCAGGTACATATCCCTTCAGCGGCAACCCGTTTCGACCAATATCCCCATGAATTGTCTGGTGGTATGCGTCAGCGCGTGGTTATTGCCATTGCATTGATAACCAAGCCTCCGCTGATTATTGCGGACGAACCGACTACTGCGTTGGATGTGACCATTCAGGCAGAGATTATGGATTTGATGATGGAGTTGTGTCGTACGAGTGAAGTGGGATTGATTCTAATCACCCACGACTTGGGTGTGATATCCCAGATGACGCAACGCGCTATTGTGATGTACGCCGGTCGAATCGTCGAAGAAGGTGACACCAAAGACATTATCAATGACGCCTACCACCCCTATACCCATGGGCTCATGGATGCGTTACCGCAAAAGACCACACCGGGTCAAAGGCTCAATCAGATTAAAGGTGTGATGCCGGCCCTGTCCAGCATCCCAGACGGCTGCGCGTTTAATCCCCGTTGCCCGCTGGTTGCAGACATCTGTAGGACTACAATCCCAGACTACTCCAACATCGGTTCAACCAGGGTTGCTTGTCACAAGGCCGCGCCCAGGGGATCTTGAATGGCGGGAAATCGACTAATCAAAGTAGATAATTTGTATAAGGAGTTTCCCATCCACAAGGGTTTTCTCGATCAATTGGTCATTGAGAAGGGTCGATTCGTCAGAAAACATGAAAGTGTTAAAGCGCTCAGTGGTGTCAAGTTAGAAGTTTTAAAAGGCGAGTCCTTGTGTGTGGTGGGTGAGAGCGGCTGTGGGAAGTCAACCCTGGCGCGGGTGGTTATGGGCTTGATTAGACCCACTCAAGGTGAGGTGCTGTATCAGGATCAACGTATCGACAATATGGGTTTCAACGAACTCTTGCCCTATAGAAAAAAGATGCAGATGATTTTTCAGAATCCCTATGCCTCTTTGAATCCAAGAATGACAGTGCGGCAAACCTTGGAGGAACCGATCAGTTTTCATAACCCTCGTCTGTCTGAGGCTGAAGTGAACGAAAGGGTAGTCGGTGTAACGGAATCTGTCGGTGTCGATCCCGCTTGGAGCGATCGTTATCCACATGAATTTTCTGGCGGCCAGCGCCAGCGAATCAGCATTGCTCGCGCGTTGGCGGTGGATCCAGAATTTATCGTGGCCGATGAACCGATATCGGCGCTGGACGTTTCCATACAGGCGCAAGTTCTCAATCTGCTGATGAATGCGCGTGAGCAACGGGCACTGACTTATCTATTTATTACCCATGATCTGGCGGTCGTAGAGCATTTTGGGAGCCGTGTTGCGGTAATGTATCTCGGTACCTTATGCGAGCTCGCGCCGACAAAAAAACTGTTTGCAACACCACGCCATCCCTATACACAAGCTCTATTGAGCGCTATACCGAAGCTCAATCAATCGAGTTCTGATTACATTAAACTGAAGGGTGAGGTGCCGACACCAGTCAACCTACCCAGCGGGTGCGTGTTTCATGGCCGTTGTGTGCACGCCAACGAAAGGTGCAAACAAGAGATACCTGAGCTGAAAACCTACAACGATATATCGGTTGCCTGTCACGCGGTGGAAGAAAAACGTATTTAAACAATTGTAGGAGCGGCGCCCTCGCCGCGATGAATCGGCCCGGGGTGGGCCCCCTACAAGCGAGCCCTAGTACCTGTCCTTCAACCGAACCCACTCCATGGTATAGGACAAATTCTTTTCGTCACGGCCTTTCGGTGTCATATCCAGGTGGTTATATGTGCCGTTTAAGATGTCCAGCCCGCGTGCGTAACAAGAGTAAGTATGAAAAATCGATCCGTCTTCGTCCTTGTAAAAAACACTTAAGCCAGGTGCTTCCGGCGCTGGAAATTGCATGACGGTATAGTTGTACGCCATCTGACCTTTTTCCATTTCTTCGGGTGTGAAAGACACGTTAAAGTCATAGTTAAAATCGCTATCGAATGACGACACCCATTTAAAATCCCATCCCATCCTTTGCTTGAAAGCATTTAGCTTTTCGATAGGGGCACGGGAGACCACGACAAAGGAAACGTCACGGTGATTGAGGTGCACGATCATGCCGTTGTAGTTGTCGGCCCAAAAGGAGCAACTCTTGCAAGCGTCCTCCCAGTCCGGGTGAAACATAAAGTGATATATCATCAACTGGGTACGTCCTTCGAAAAGATCGGACAGCGATTCCTTGCCCGATGGACCTTGAAAGACATATTCCTTCTCAACCTTAACCCAGGGTAAGGCCCGTCGTTTGTCACTTAGCTGATCACGAAGTCGCGTAAATTCTTTTTCTTTCTCCAGTAGCGCTTTGCGTGCCGTTATCCATTCGTCTCGAGAAACAACCGTATGTTTATTCACCATGTTCTCTCTAGTCGCTCATGTCCAAACACTCGCGGATCTCTAACGAGCCACCGAATGTAAATATAGGGCAGTCTTTGGCTAAGTCTTTCGCCTCACTCATATCGCTTGCGGTCAGCAAAATGTAGCCGTTAACCTGGGTATCTCCACCCAATAATCCCTCACTTTCTGCCTTGTTTTCTCCACTTATCATGAGGCCCTCCATACCAAGAGGCGCACCTCCTTGCAGTTTTCCTGCGGCTCCCAAGCGACCCATGTACTCTTTCCATTCCTGCATATGAGCCGACATCTCTGTTTCGGATAAGTTTCTTGTACGTGCATCCCCGCCACGCATGAAGTAGATGAAATCTGACATTACGTACCTCCGGTTAAGT
>JASJAT010000030.1 GCA_030066885.1 Arenicellales bacterium
ACCTGACTATACGCCGCTGGAAACGGGTCTCGACCGTTTTGTTATGTACGACAAGGACGCCGACTTCATCGGCAAACAGGCAGCTATTGCAGAAAAACAGAACAATGGTCAAGGCAATGGTGAACCACGCAGGTTATGCACGTTTATAGTCGATGCTGCCGATACCGACGTTTGGGCGGATGAACCGATCTGGGCAGGAGACAAGGTCGTGGGTTTCGTAACTTCGGGCGGATATGCCCACCACTCCAAGAAAAGCGTCGCCTATGGGTTTCTCCCCATGTCCATGATAAAGGAGGGGACAGTAGTCGAAATCGAGATTCTGGGAGATCGTCGATCGGCTACGCTGTATACCGACCCGTTATTCGACCCGCAAGCAACTCGGATGCGCGGTTAACATTGCCAGTGCACGTCAGCGGTCGAGACAATTCAAGGAAAGGTAAAGGAAACTCTCGCTAAGGCGCCAAGAACGCAAAGCTAAGTCTTCCGGTCGTGAAACATATTGTTCTTTCTTGGCGTGCTCTGCGCCTTTGCGCGAGGGTATATTTTTTCTGCTTGGGCAAAGCACACGATTTGCCAAGCTAACCGATTGTCGCAGCGAGAGCGCTGCTCCTACCAGCAAGACAAAGATGTTCAGAGGGTGGAAGCTCTTACCCGTCCCGCCCGTCAATGCGAGCCTTGGTGAGAACTGGTAAATAGATAAACACAAAGACGGTAAAGGCAAGGATCCACGCAATCTGGGACAATGCAATCCACCAAGGGTAGTGCGACATGTCGATCAGAGGTAACAAGACTCTTACGATTGCACCAGACAACAATATGGCGAACACCCAGCGAAGTGGGGCAGGGGGGGCGTATACGTTTCTGCCCGTGTGACCCAGAGAAACCCTGGCCATCATTCCCAATGTCATCATACCGATACCCCCATAAGCAAAGGCATGCATGGACAGATACGGTAGGAGGGAGATCCAGAACGACAGGCTCTTCAGAGCGAATCCGACAACTACAAAAGCGTAAGCTAGGTACAGCACCCAGAGCAGCGGTACTTTCCAAATCCCCTTGTTATGCCATCCCCAAATCCTGATGGCATTTACGAAAAACAATGCCGTCGATAAAAAGAAAGTTGTGGCCGCACTGCCTAGGAAAACCTCAAATACGATAAACAAAACAAACAAAATAAAATTCGCTTTATTTACCCATGTAAAGCGGCGTACTGTGGTTCTAACATCGACACCGCGTTCCACAAAGCCGGGAATAACCCTCCCGCCTATGATCATAATCAAACCCACAACAAGATACAGACCCAGGTGAATTCCCCGATACATCTGTTCACTCGAACCATTTATCGCACCCCAGTAAAACAGCGCGTTGGCCAAAACAATCAGCGACACGAGTATGAGGATCCCCATTTGTTTCCATTGCTTTGCTTGGATGATCGGTACAGCTAAACACCCAACCAACAGAACACCGAATAAACCATCCGATACCATAGCCAAGGTTAGGACGTCTGGATGCTCAAACAGTAGCAGCAAAAACCGCGCGGTGAGCCAAATCAAAGTGAGTACGGCCAACGGTGTCCCATGCACCGTCCGGATATCCGTCCAGTTTCTGACGGCAGTGAGCAAAAAACCGGCGATGACACCGAAGGCATAACCAAAGATCATTTCGTGGGCGTGCCAGACTGGGGTTGTTAAGCCGGCTAGCAATAGTTGCGTGTCATACAGGTAGAGCCAGGTCCAGATCAGCATCGAGATACAGCTGAAAATCGCGGCCAATAAAAAAAACGGGCGAAATCCGAGTCGGAAAAGGGGATAGTCCATGAGTTGTGTAATATGCGAGTTGGTCAACAAACTTGCGGATGCACTACAAACGTAATCTTATGACAATCACGACTGATTTTCTGGACATGGTGGAGCGAATCCGCAGTAAGGTTACATTACCCCCGATCCGAGAGATTCATGTCGCCATTAGTGATTGCGGGTCCCAACCTAGCAGCAAGTTCGGTGCTATAGTGCTTGCGGATGACACGGTCGGGTTGACATATATGGCGCTCGACGATGCTCTGCGGGACATACAACCCAGTATCAAGAGCGGTGAATTTATCGGCTCGTCACCCGCCCAGGTCGCGTTGTTGTATGACCAGGGGGTGGGTTGGAAGAGCGCATTGGGCATGGCTGCAATAAACGCAATCAGTCAGTATGTATTGCGAAGAAGTGGTATTCGATTGGCTGAAATGGGAGAGACTCTGGATTTACTTGATTTAACAGAGGACGATAGAGTGGGCCTGGTGGGATATTTCCCACCTTTAGTCGACCAGATACGCCCTTTGCATATTCCGTTGACCGTTCTCGAATTAGACGAGAAGTGGTTGCAGCACGAGGGTGAATTTGAGGTAACTTTAGACCCAACCCAACTGGCGCGGTCCAATAAAGTGCTGTGTACTGCCACCACGTTGATCAACCACACGCTCGATTCAGTCTTGCCACACTGCGCCGAAGCGGAACAGGTAGTCTTAATTGGACCGACCGCGGGCTGCTTGCCGGATCCGCTTTTTGCTCGAGGTGTCAGCGGTATCGGTGGTTGTCAGGTATTGGACTCCGCTCGTTTTGTCAAACTTTGGTCAACTCATCAGCGCTGGCGGCAGACAACCCGGCGGTACGTTATCAACAAGAAGGAGTACCCCGGATTTGAAAGCTTGTTGGGGCGCATGGAGGAGGGGGAAGTTTTGTAACACTCCCCCTAACGGATCAGAATCTTAGGAGATATTGCAGCCACCATTTGGTTGTATCCGTAGCAAACCCCTTGGCCTTGTAGTCGGCATACTTGAGCAACAGATTGTGTTTTTTTGCAAAGGTTTTGGTTAGAGAAAAATCCCACTCATTACCGTATTTCTGTCCTCCGGAAGCGGCCTCAAAACTGTGATAGACGAGCAAGGCTTTCGCACCCAAGAAAGTCACCTGCAAAGAAGCATAGCGGTCATCTACACCGGCG
Organism: Arenicellales bacterium; assembly: GCA_030066885.1. Lineage (GTDB taxonomy): Bacteria > Pseudomonadota > Gammaproteobacteria > Arenicellales > JAANXG01 > JAHEKE01. The sequence continues at coordinate 2,989 of JASJAT010000030.1, forward strand.
TCTGGGGTATTGAGAAATTTATCAGCCCAGCCCTGGAATTTGTGCAGAGTTGCAAGCGGAGTGCGGAACTGCTTACCAGCTTGATTTTGATCACCGTCTAACACCTCCCATCCCAACTTAGCAAAGACTGGTCCACGCTGTGCCCCTAGTTCAATGAGGTGATAATCCGCAGTATAGTCATTGGGGTTATCGCCATAATCTGACTGCTTAGCAAATTCGGCGGCATACTTAACTACCCAATCCGATGCCGGCTCTGTTTTACCCGTTAAACGAATGCCATAAGTGCGGTTGGAGTTGGCAGGTGCGTTTTCAAGATCGAGGAAGTAAGCATACGCACTTAAGTTTGCCGCTGCCCAGCGACCGAAATTCACGTTGAGGGCATGCGAGTCGCTATCAAATTGTTCTGGGGGTGTTCCTTCGTCCGGTCCGAATATGCGCTTGACCTCCCAGATGTAGCCATAGAAGAGACGCAAGTCAGGTAAAGAAAGACTACGCAAGGTAAAGCTGTCATAGGTTTGTTCGTTTTGGCGCCAACCCACCCCACCGATGAAACGTTGGTTGTCGAGGTTGATGCGCTGCCTGCCCAAAGCCAAACTAGTGTCTTTCGGCGAATAGCTTAAAAAAGCTTGATTGACTTCGGTGCCATCGGGGTCCGCTACAACCGGAAACTCGGTCTTGCCATTGCGTGTGCTGTTGTAGCGTTCGCTGCCGATAACCGTGACATTGCTAAACTCCAGCAAGAGCTTGAAGTCCTTGTACTCCGCGGTTTCTAGGCCTAAACGGGTCCGCAGTGTGGACGCTTCCGCTTTGTCATTGATTCCCACCTGGTCAACGTATTCAAATCGGTAGCGAAAACTCAGGTTGATTTTTCCCTTGCTCACCGTTTCGCTGAGCGTGGTTGCCCCTTCGTCGTCCTCTGCGTTTGCTTGCGGTGTCCCTATCGTCCAACTAACCAATACGAGAGCCAGCCCAATAATTCTTGTCAACGCGCACGACCTGGTCATACGTTTTGTACCTCTATCGCAGAAAGTTGCCTTCCGCTCGAGGGTATGCTTAAAGTGAAAACTGTTCCTTGATTTAAAGCAGGATTAGACTCAGTTTTTCGACAGGCGGAAAGGGGGAGGGGCAAGACATGCTTTGCCCTTACAGAAAGAACATTGTTCTCTCGCAACGGCGCGAAGCACGCTAAGAACAAACAATAGTATGTTCTAAGTTATTGGCTTGAATCTCCGCGAGCTTGGCGTCTTGGCGAGAGTTTTATTTCACATTGCCTTGGACTTACGCAGTCCTTAAAAATGTGGGAAGAACGCTAGTTCGCGAATAACTTGACAAAGTCTTCTTCGGTGATGATGCCAACAAGTTTCCCACTGTCCAGTACGGGCAGGCAACCGACCTTGTGTTGAATCATTAGCTTTGCAGCGTCTTTAAGCGGCGTATCCGGCGTCGTGGTATGGACGTGTTCAATCATGGCTTCTTTCACCACATGGGTATCCAACATCTTGGTTTCCAAATAGGAGCCGTAACCTAACGCTCGCAACAACATACCCCGAAAAAGGTCGCGCTGGGATAGAATACCACACAGATTTCCATCGCGATCCAGTACCGGCAGATGGCGGATACGTTCCTGCTTCATGACGTCATCAGCGCTTGCCAATTTGTCGTTACGATCCAGAGTTTTAACTTCGGACTGCATCACGTCCGCAACTTTTAGTTCTTCTTTAGTCATGTTTCTAACCGAATTCCCTCATGTTGCAGTTTGAGCCCACCAACGATCAACGCTCTTGCGAATTTCCACGCTGTGAAACCGAGCAGCTTTATTGGACGGTGGTAGAGGCTCATCATAGAAAAACGCAGGGAGCTCGTCATCCTCAACTGTAAATCCCGCCTGCCGATTGAATTCGTTCTCAAGTCTTAAGGTTTCCCGTCCGAGTGACTCGAAAAACTCAGCGTTGAGATCAGTGCCCACTGCGTTGTTTATTGCAGTTGCAATCATGTCTAGGTGGGCATTGGTTACGCCGCGGCCGAATATGCAAAAACCGAGGGAATCCGCCGCGGCCATGACAACTTGGGCTTCCATGCTGGCGTCAACCAGTTCGTCGGTCGACTTACCTTCTGCCTGCATACGGGGGACGTTGCCGGCAGTGTGGTCAGCCCCTTGTGCTGTCATCATCATGGTAATACCGGTCACTTCGATGACCCGAGGATCGTAAGCGCTGATGGCCTGTTTTTTAATCACCGGTATCCTGGTGGAGTTAAAATGTTCGCCCACCCGCGCTGTACCCTGGGCATAAATCCGTCCGCGTTCCGTTCCACGGCGTATTTCATCGAGGACCTCGAGCATGAAATCGACATCACCAAACTGGCCGACACCGGCATCCATGAGCACGGCAATCATGGCGCCGGCTTCTATTGTGTCGATTCCGAGATCATTGGCAACCGCATTTACCCGGGCTAAATCATCGGGATCGGAAAGACCGCAATTGGTGCCCATCAGACCGATAGTTTCGTATTCGACCGGGGAGACGACCTCGTTGCCGTTTTGATCAGCGTAAACATTGCTACATTCGATCATGCAGCCCGGCATACAAGCATGTGCTATCGTCCCACCGCGAGAGCGGTTCAGTTCCCTGATGTAGTCACCACCCATCTTGAATTCCTGGTCAGAACCGGATTGCTGACCTGCAGTAAAATTGCGAACGGGTAGGCCGCCGATATAGTTGGTAAAATCCGCCATCGACGCAGTACCGGTATTTTTGTAGACCTCAGCCAATTCGTCAGCACGTATCTTTTTGCCGTATTCCTTAATGGCTGACATGACTTTTTTGCGTTCATGTAGCTCCGGCATTTTACTGAGTTCTGCAACGATCGCTTTTACTCTTTTGACGCCCATGACGGCGCCAACACCGCCGCGAGCAGCCAACCGACTGGGACGGCGGTCAGTATCACTGATGGCGATTCCCGATAGCAGTCCCTGATATTCGCCGACAGGACCACACAAAGCCAGGCTGACTTTCTTCCCGTATTTTTCGTGTAACCGTTCGGCCGTCTCGAAGTTCCCCAAGCCCATATAAGGTGCGGCGGAATCAAAGTTCACCGATCCGTCCTTAGCGATGTGAATTACGACCCAGTCAGGTGACGCCCCGTGCAGCGTCATTCCGGCGATATGCAACTGACCCAGTGCGACACCAAACGTACCACCCGCATTTGATTCCTTAATGCCGCCGGTCAATGGGCTTTTGCAACCGACACTGGTGCGGTTGGCGTTGGAAAAATTAGTACCGGCGAAAGGCCCAGCAGAGAAAATAAGGGGGTTGTCGCTGGACAACGGATCAACCGCGGCTGCACCGCATTCGACCAGAGTTTTGGCTATAAAGTAACGGCCTGCGTTAACGATGTCCCGTCCAGTAACTTGTTTTTCCGTTACGGTCTGGTTCGCTAAGTCAATATCAAGATATCTGCGCATAACTTCCTTTGTGATTAACTAATGATCCAAAAGATTCTTGGGTCGTGATTAGATATTGGAAAGTATCTAATTTATGGCTCGCTTTCTACCAAAAGTGAAACACGCAGGACAATAGCTTCAGAAGCCTCCGTGCGCGATGCGGCCCCAGAGTAGTGCGGATGTGAAAAAGGGGGGTTTAAGTGCCGCTAGACTAATATCTCCAACTTTACATAATATACATTATGCGCAATAAGGGCTGTAAGGCCTAATCCCTCGGATTCTCTGAAGATGCCTCATCGAGTACGTTCTTGGCGTCGATTAAATCCGTCGTATCAAATCCCTCGGTAAATGCACTGTAAACCGGTTTTAAGAGGTTTTGTGCGGCCTGTGGATCTCCTGCTTGGTTGTATATCTGAGCCAGTACTGTAGCCGAACGTAACTCGACAGATTTCGCATTCTGCCGCCGGGCGCTCTGTAAACTCAAATTGAGTTCATGTTGGACTGCGTTGAAATCAGTCGCACCGTGACACGCCATGAGCACCGCTTTTAATCGATGGAATTCAGCGATGATCCACTTTTGGCCTAGCTCCTCGGCAATTTTCAATCCGGTGGCTACCGTCTGTATTCCTTGCTTATAGTTGCCAAGATGCGCGCAAGCGTCAGCTAGAAACAATACATTTCCAGGCAGCAACTGTCCGGCAACACGTTCGCGGGAAATCCGCTCACTCATTCGAGTCAGCGCATCGGTATCAGAATCCCCAACCGCCATCGCCCAGTCCCGGAGTTGGGCCAAACCGGGCTGCCAAGACGGGAAACCGAGGTTGTCACATATGTCGAGACCTTCCTGAGTCAGGGTGAGAGCAACTGAAGGCTCACGGCGGAAGTACGCGCCATAAGCCGAATACAGCAAGGTGACCATTAAACTAAACGGGTGATCGATGGTGCGTACGAGCTCCAATGCCTGAGTGGAGCAAGCTTTGCTTTGCTCTGGGTGTCCCAGGAACCAGTGGGACATGCCGGCAAAATACCGGCTACAGGCACCGGGATCGTGCCCTCCATAAGTGAAGCGGTGATCCGCGTGAGCGTCAGCGTCGTATAGTTTCCATCCGTGGCTAGTGTGTTGAAGACTAGCGTCGAATTCGCCTCTGAAAAACAGGGTTGACCAACTCGCGTGGTGCGCTTGAAGTTCACAGCCTTCGTCTTGGAGTTGTGTCGACAGGCTTAAACATTCCTTAGCCAATTGGGTAGAAACGTTTAGTGCCCCACTGACTTGCTTAACATGCCACAACCCCCAAAGGACCCGGAATTGTGCGCTTTGATCGCCGGTCACTTCGCTGAGTTCTCGTGCTCGTGTATAGATCTGCTCAACCTCCTCGGCAAACGCACCTTTGGTTGTCATGTACACGGGCCCGAGTGCAATACAAAAATCAAGTTCTCGTTGTGCGGCATCAACATGGGAGGAATTGGACTCGATTAATGATCTTCCTTTTTCGAGATGGGCCTGTGCTTCCGCGGCAGCGGAACGACTGAAGGCAAGTCGACCTGCCGACAACCAGTGATCAAGGGCAGCCTCGAGTTTTCCCGCTTCGGTCAGATGGTGAGCAAGGAGTTCTGGCTGGGTTTGGGCAACAGACACATAATGTTGCTGCATAGCGTCCGCTACCCGCTGGTGCAATGCACGTTGACGTTCCCTGAGCATTGTAGTGTAAGCGGCATCCCGCACTAAGGCATGCTTAAAAACGTAGGTGGCATCTGGTGGTGAACCCCGACGAAAGACCAAACCTGACTCCTCTAGCTGCTCAAGGCCCTCGTTCAAGACCTGTTCGGTTTTATCCGAAGCGGCAGCGATTAAACCGTATGGGAATTCTCGACCAATAGTTGCACCTATTTGAGCGACCTGCTTGGCCATACCCAAGCGGTCCAAGCGTGCTACCAGAGAATCATGAATGGACTTGGGAATCGTCAGCTCGGATTCGTGGGAAGCAGCCTTGGCGATGGTTGTCGATTCGATTACAGACTTCGTAAGCTCTTCTACGAACAATGGAATACCATCCGTTTTCTGCAAAATCGTTTGCAGTACTTCTTTCGGCAGGCCCTTGTTTCCCGAAATGGACTGAATAAGTGAACGCACGTCACCTCGGCCCAGACGACTTAGGATCAGTTGCGTTGCATGTCCCTTGGTTATCCAAGGCGACTCAAATTCCGGGCGATGAGTAACCACGATGAGCACCGGCATTTGAGCTGACTCCTCCATCAGTGCATCGAAAAACTCGCGCGTGGAATTATCGATCCAATGGGCGTCTTCAAGAATAACTAGTATCGGTGACGCACAAGATAGAATGCTGATTTGTTTTACGAGTAGCGAAATCGTCTCGGATTTTCGCTTTTCGGCCGTTAGCTGAACTACGTCATACCGGTCGGTTGGAAGTGATAAAAGCTCGGCCAACAAAGCCTGCTCAAGAGCGTTTCCAGCGAATTGCTTCTCCAGCTTGTCCAATTTTTCAAAATCATCATCACTTTTATCTAACCCTCCTGCCTGCTCGATTTGTACGATGATTGGATAAAACGCAGAGTTCACGTGATACGGGGAACATTGATAGCTAAACAGTGATGATTTATCTGGGTTCGCATTTTGTCTAAGTGCTGCTGCGAGTCGACTCTTTCCAATACCGGGTTCACCCCCTAGCAGGACAACCTGGCCTTCGCCGGCCTTGGCCAGTTCCCAGCGACGGCGCAGCATGCCCAATTCTTCATCACGCCCAAAAAGCGGGCCGAGCCTTTCAGCGCTTACCGCGTCGAAGCGGCTCGTTTCTTTTACATCGGTTGCACGATAAGCAACTACTCGTTCGCTTATGCCCTTCAGCGAGAGCGGGCCGAGCCTTCCTAATTCGAAACGGTTCTCAACTAGATTTCGAGTGCTCTCAGAAATGACAACACTATTTGCAGAGGCCACCCCTTGCAGACGTGCGGCAAGATTGGGTGTACCGCCCAACACAGCCCTTTCTTCTGACGCGCCTTCCCCAATTATGTCACCCACTACAACAGTGCCCGTGGCAATGCCAATACGTGCTTGCAGTTGAACCGCAACGTCACAGGCCAATTCACGCACAGCTTCGATAATACCGAGCCCTGCTCTGACTGCGCGTTCAGCATCGTCTTCGTGTGCCTGCGGAAATCCAAAGTAGACCAGGACACCGTCGCCCATGTATCGGGCAATGTAACCGTCGTATTTTTCAACGGGTTTTTTCACCGCAGATTGATAGGCAGTGATAATTTTCCGGTAATCCTCGGGGTCTAAGTTACCGGCAAGCACCGTTGACCCAACAAGATCACAGAACATGACTGTTAATTGGCGGCGTTCGGCTTCCCCGCGTGTAGGCTGATCGAGGCTGTCAGCAGTGATTTCTTCAGGGAGGTTTTGGATCGCTTCCAGTATGACAACGCGGTGGCCTACGGCTTTTACGCCGATTTCTTTGAGTAGCTCGTGGTTCAGCTTAGGCAGTGTTGACCAATCGATGGCGTTATTTTCAAACGCGTCAGCGTATTGGCTGAGTTTCAGCGAGTTCAACCATTGCCGGATGTCGGTCATTGTAGGACCTTACTCACGTTTTTCCGATGAGGCTACAGGGCTCACCCCATATCTACTCACTGGGGAAATCCGGATTCTTCCAACCCGGCGGACCCAGGTGGTCTTTGGGTGGGCGCAACCTCGACACGTAGTCCGCCACGGCTTCGAAATCGGTGTCGGTCATCCGACGCATTCGGCGCACCATGCCTCTATATACGTTCCGACGCTGACCGTCTCGAATCCACTTAAGCTGGCGAAGCAAATAATTGTAGTGCTGTCCTTGTATTCTCGGGAAAAAGCTCTCGTCGTCCCCTTCCCCGTTTTCGCCGTGGCATATCTCACAGGCGTTTTCGTACAGGTCCTGGCCATGCTGCAGGTTGTCGCCCCTGCCGGTGCCCGGCTCTGGATTCATCGGCAGCGTCGAGATATAACCGGCAACATCGGCCAGACCTTGTGGGCCGCCGAGTAAGCCCTCCTGCGCAAACGGCGCCATTTGCGGGACGTCCCGATTCCCCGCGCGAATATCTGCGAGCTGCTTCAATATGACATTCCGGTGCTGGCCGGCCAGTTGCGGATAAGTCCCATCTGCGTTGCCCCAGCTCTCGGGAGTGTGGCACAAGGCGCAAATCGAATAGAGCTTGCGCCCCTCTTCAATATTCGGTTCTAAATCCAATGCTTGATTGAGTTCTTGATCGAATTCAGCGTCAGCTTGTACGACACCAGGCATAAGCCAAACGACAATGAAGAGTGTTTTGAATAATCTAAGCATCTCCCTCACCTTATTGATCTTTAAGGAGAACCCCAGACAGATATGTGTGAGACGGTCCATTGAAGTAGTCAATAGGTAGGCGTGCTACGGAACCATTGGGAACACATCGGGGTGAACGCGGAGTTTAGCTTACATGAAGCCGGGTTAATAGAATAGATCAACAGACCCAGTTGATATGCAACGTCAAAATCGCCTACTGAATCTCTTCGATCAGTTTCTCTATAAAGTCAGCCTGCCCTTTCAGGATCTTTCGCCGAGCTTGGTCAATTTTAAACCATTCACCCTTGTCGATTTCTGGGTACTCTTTTACGTTACCGCTGTTTCTGGGCCATTCTAAACGGAAGGTATTGCTTACAATGTTTGCTGTATCGATATCTTGTTCTATCGCCCAAGCGTGAATGATTTTTCCGCTGGGCTGTTTGATTTCACCGAGGTCGATAAAATGACCTTCGACTTCATACCCAGTTTCTTCTTTGAACTCTCTTTTCGCCGCTTGCAGGGGATGTTCATTTTGTTCGTATATGCCTTTGGGGATGGACCATGCCCCAGCATCCCGCTTCGCCCAAAACGGACCACCTGGGTGCACCAGCAGCAACTGGAGTTCACTACCGGCGTATCTGTAAAGAAGTAATCCGGCGCTGCGTACACTCAATTCACTAAGTCAAAAGAATAAAAGTTGAAAGTTTATGGATCATTTTCCAATAGGTTGCTTTAGATTTAAATACTCTTTTTGCACTCTCAACTGGCTTCAGATGGTGTTCATATCCATGTGTTTGAGTTGAGACAATGGCTGTCATAATCAAGTGGGGCGCGGCTGTCAGGTATTCTGAAACATTCAACGGGATTTGATAAAATAGCAATCGCTCAAATTGCCTGGGGGGGTGTTTGTGATGACCGACGTATCCAGTTTCTTATTTCCTTGTTGTGGGCCCTTTTCTGCGCATTTCATATGCGGCGGATCATGTGCGCATTCACATAATCAAGAGTGAGTCACGCAAGAAAGCTGGGTGATCCCGGACAGTAAACGGCAGATCTTGGAGTAACGTTACGCTCCGCCCTCTTGCTTTCGCCGGTCTTTGCATACCATGACCCTCTTTACCAGTTTCTTCCCCGCCCCCTTTCGCTTAGCACTCATACCCCCGGTGACTAAGTGTGAAGTACTGGGGGCGGGGGAGTTTTTTTAGCTGGCGATTTGTTGCTCTTTAATTTCTGTATCCTCGATCGGGGCTTGAGAGTCAGGTTCGAAAACCACTAGCTGTAACTCATTGTTCCGGACGGCAAGGTAGTGGAGCGGTTCTTCAGTCCAAGAACCCGTATTGATGTATCTTACCCCTTCGCACACCGAGTCTTCGGGGTAGTGTGTATGACCGCAGGTGATGGCGTCAAAACCACCTTCAATGGCGCAGTCGACAGCATTCTTCTTTACTTCCTCAGTCAGTACACGGTATAGGAAAGGAGTCCATCGCTTGGCAAGCTCAGCCACATGGATGGGTGCAGCTCCGAGACGAAGACGGATGCGGTGACAAAATTTAAAGAGCCTGATGAACAACAGACTCTTTGGCATCACCTGGTCAAAATCGTCACCGTGAACCACCATCAAACGCTTACTTAGGCTTATATTGTTTCGAAACTCGATCCGACCTGGGTCGGACATACAGAAATTTTCATCGTGGTTGCCGTAAATCCAGACTACTTTTCGTTTGAAGGACTGTTCCCTTAAAAAATCGACTACAAAGGCATCTTCGGGTGTGAGCCGCTGATAGGGGTTATCTATGATATCGCCGTTTAAGATGAGAGCCGTTTTCGTATGTAGAGAATCGACGAATTGAACGAAAGCGCTTTTTCTAAAATAAGGAAGACCAATATGTAAATCACTCACAACCACGGCTTCGTCGATGTCGTGGTTGGTCTCAACAACGGGAAAAAGATGGCGGGGTTGGCTAAAGAATCCCACCGCCCCTCACTACCGAACAGTATGCGCTACAAGCAGATTGCTGCACCTTCGCGTAGGACCTCGAACGTCATGCCGATCAGTTTTTATTAGCATTCCAAGTCTTAAACTCGTTACTTACCAGCATACTATAAAAGTCGAAGATAACTAGGAGAAGGCTACGGTTCGGTTTAACTCAGCTTTGCCCGAAAAAAGTCGACGGTCCGTTGCCAGGCGAGCTCTGCCGCGGCTTGGTCATAGCGAGGGGTAGTATCATTGTGAAACCCATGGTTGACGTTCGGGTACATGTGCATGGTGTATTCTTTGTTGTTCTCTGTTAACGCACGTTCATAGTCTGGCCAGCCCTGATTGATACGATCATCGAGACCCGCGTAGTGTAAAAGCAGAGGCGCCCGGATTTTAGGAACATCTTCCACAGCGGCCTGCGGACCATAGAAAGGCACGGCAGCAGCAAGATCTGGCAAGCGAACGGCCATTGCATTCGCCACCCCGCCCCCGAAACAAAACCCTACTACACCGACTTTTCCAGTGGAGTTTTCATGAGCCTTAAGGTGCTCGAAAGCAGCGATAAAATCTTCCGTTAACTTGGCTCGATCGAGCTTGCGTTGCATCGCTCTACCCTCATCGTCGTTGCCAGGATATCCCCCAAGTGGGGTGAGGCCGTCCGGTGCCAGGGCCATGAAGCCGGCGACAGCTAATCGACGTGCGACATCTTCGATATACGGATTGAGTCCCCGATTTTCATGGACAACAATCACCCCCGGCAGCTTGCCGCCCATATCGGATGGATAAACGAGATACCCCCGAATCGAGCCATGACCTTGATGGGATTCGTATTCAACATGTTCGGACTTTATGCGTGGGTCATTTTCTTCGACTTGTTTGGCCAGTGCGTAGTCTGGAGATAGGCTTTCCAGGAGCACGGCGGCTGTGACACCACCTACGGTAAATCGTGAGGCTTTATCAAGAAATTCCCTTCGGCTAATCAGATCGTGGGCGTACGCATCGTAAAGATCCAGCACTTCTTGGTTAAAATCCCCTACTTTCTTGCGATTCATACGTTTTTCTCCAGTGGTTTAGGTAAGAGGTGTTTTCGGTTTCATCTACGTAAGACCGCCAACAGGATTCGGAGTTTTGATGTTAAAGCAGAACCTCATTGGCTATGAAAACCAACTAAAGTAAAGTCTGGTTATTGTGATTATTTAATATATAAAACATTAACTTATAAGATTATATTTAGAAGTTTCTTTATCTAAATTTAAGGCTGTGGAAAGTGTTAGGGCCTCAAATTTTCAAATTGGAGGTCCGCCTGGATACTCGTTTCAAACGTAGGCACCAGTTTCCTGCATCAAAGAGGTCATATCAGGAAGTAACAAACCCTTAACAACAGTTCGGTAATATCAAAAATTTGGAAGGTGTCCCGAATTGGCATTCACCTCCCATCGCGACTTTGCTGTAAGGCCCAATTGGGGGGTAAATATCTTGATTGGCCTACCCCTTAATGTAGCTTGTCTTTGAAAAACTAGTCGGGTACCTTCTCGCACCCTTGCAAGACCCAAGCTACGTGGGTCAGTGTGTATCCATACACGGTGGATTTTTTTTGCAAAGTCGCGAGTAGGGAATCGTACCCTCGCCCGAGACAAATGAGTCCCTGATAGATACAACGGCCCGTGTGACGGAAAAAGAGTTGACCTATATCAATACTCAGAATCAAGGCATGCTGCATCCTAGAAAAAATAAGATGTTGTCTTTTACGTGCCGTTTGGTGCGTTTCCCTCTAACACCTCGTAAATACTGGAGTGACTCGTGATATTGAAACACGTATGGGGCATTCTCACTGAGCCGAGACTAACGTGGGGAAAAATTAGAGAAGAACAATGGTCGGTTGCGGAAGTCTATCTGACCATCATAGTACCCCTTGGCCTGATTTCACCCATCGCCGGTTTCATTGGCACCACCCAGTTCGGGTGGCAAATTGGCCCTGGCGGTGCGGTTAAGCTAACGCAATCCAGTGCGCTACAAATCAGCCTCGCGTACTTCGGTGCAATTTTGGTGGCGGTGTTCGTTATTGCCATGCTTATTCGATGGATGTCAGAGACATACGGCGATAAAAAGTCATTGGTGCGATGTTTATTAATTGCTGCCTATACCGCAGTCCCCCTCTTCTTGGTGGGCGTTGTTCAGGTGTACCCGGTACTATGGATTAATTTTCTATTTGGCCTTCCTGCCCTGGCCTACTCGGTTTATCTGTTGTACTCCGGCGTACCGGTGATGATGGATATCTCACCCGAAAAGGGTTTCTTGTTTGCCAGCGCTGTGCTGGCGGTTGGATTGGTTGCATTAGTTGGGTTGCTGGCTTCTACAGTAGTGCTCTGGAGCTATGGATTGGGGCCTGCCTTCATTTCGAACTAGCGTGTACGCAATTAACGGAGACGTTGCTAAATGACGAGTGCGGACGTATACAACAATCAAGTAGTAAAGCAATTCGCGGTAATGACCGTAGTTTGGGGAATCGTAGGCATGCTCGTGGGCGTGTTTATCGCAGCACAGATGGCATGGCCGGCACTAAATTTCGATATCCCCTGGTTGACCTTTGGCCGACTAAGACCGCTACATACCAATGCTGTTATCTTCGCGTTTGGCGGCAGTGCCTTGTTTGCGACGTCGTACCATGTGGTGCAGCGTACCTGTGGTGTCAGGTTGATTTCCGACAAGTTAGCGGCATTCACATTCTGGGGCTGGCAGCTCATTATCGTTTCGGCGGCAATCACGCTACCGCTCGGCATCACCACCAGTAAAGAATACGCCGAACTTGAGTGGCCTATAGACCTTCTGATTACGGTAGTTTGGGTGGTCTATGCCATTGTCTTCTTCGGTACCATCGCCATAAGAAAGATCCCACATATTTATGTGGCGAATTGGTTCTTCGGCGGGTTTATATTAACCGTCGCTGTTTTACATGTTGTAAACAGCGCAGCGCTGCCCGTGTCGCTGTGGAAGTCTTACTCGGTTTTTTCCGGTGTTCAAGATGCGATGGTGCAGTGGTGGTATGGACACAATGCGGTTGGGTTCTTTTTGACGGCAGGCTTTTTGGGCATCATGTATTACTTCATTCCCAAGCAAGCCGAGCGCCCGGTTTATTCCTATCGATTATCTGTGGTTCATTTTTGGGCCCTGGCTTTTACCTACATTTGGGCTGGACCGCACCATCTTCACTACACCGCGCTGCCCGATTGGGCGCAGTCATTGGGCATGGTGTTTTCGCTTATTCTTCTCGCGCCGTCTTGGGGTGGCATGATCAACGGCATCATGACCCTATCCGGTGCCTGGGAGAAACTGCGCACCGACCCCATTCTAAAGTTTTTGATCGTGTCCGTGTCCTTCTATGGCATGTCGACCTTTGAAGGGCCGATGATGTCCATAAAAACGGTTAACGCCCTCTCCCACTATACCGACTGGACCATCGGGCATGTGCATTCGGGCGCCCTAGGTTGGGTCGGATTCATATCCATCGGCGCCATGTACTACCTCATACCCCGCTTGTTCAACCGCGAACTATACAGTCTTAAATTGGTCGAAACTCATTTCTGGATCGCAACAGTCGGTATCGTTTTATACATCACCGCGATGTGGATTTCAGGCATTATGCAAGGACTAATGTGGCGCGCGGTCAACCCCGACGGCACTCTGACTTACAGTTTTGTCGAAAGCGTTCAGGCTATGCATCCATACTACGTGGTTCGCTTTGTGGGTGGACTCTTATATCTGAGTGGAATGTTGATCATGGCTTACAACATAGCTAGAACGATCGCCGGACACGCCCCTGTGAGGTCGGTCGCGGCACACCCGGCTTAAGGGAGAACAGTCATGTCACTTCAGCAAAAAGCCGAGAAAAACGTCGCGATCCTTATCGTCTTGATTGTATTGGTTGTTAGCGTTGGTGGCCTGGTACAAATCACGCCACTTTTTTTCCAGTCCAGCACTACAGAGCCTGTGGCTGGACTCAAACCCTACACTGCCCTGGCACTGGTCGGCCGAGACGTTTATATCAGGGAGGGGTGTTTCACCTGTCACTCACAGATGGTTCGCCCGTTTCGTTCTGAGACCGAGCGTTACGGCCATTACTCCGTCGCCGGTGAATTTGTTTACGATCGCCCGTTTCAATGGGGGTCGAAACGAACTGGTCCTGATCTCGCACGAGTTGGGGGGCGCTACAGCGATGATTGGCATCGTGTCCACATGAACAATCCTCGGGATGTGGTACCCGAATCCATTATGCCCGGTTATCCGTGGCTGGAAGAGAACCTGATCGACGTGAATTCGACCATCCGCAAAATGCTGGCACTAAGAACACTCGGTCACCCGTATTCGGATGAAGACATTCAAAACGCGCAAGCAGCCGTTGCCAATAAGACGGAATTGGACGCCATAGTAGCCTACCTGCAGAGTTTGGGTACATCGATTAAAACGCGGCGGTGACAGATATGATGACTTTTCACGTTTTATGGACTGTTGCTTTATTCGCTATTTTTATAGCGATCGTCATTTGGGCCTGGAGTTCGAAACGAAAAAAGCAGTTTGATGAAGCCGCACGGTTACCCCTGGAAGACGATGTAGAAAAATTGGAGCGCAAAGATGGCTGATTTCGTAAGCGAATTTTGGAATTGGTTTATCATCATTCCGACACTAGTCGGTATCTTGGTGTGGTTCCCACTCATATATATGAACAAAGGGAGCAAAACACCCGGTGAAGCTGAAAAGACGGGTCATATCTGGGATGACGATTTAGAGGAGTACAACAATCCGTTACCCGGGTGGTGGTTGAACATGTTTGTCATCACTTTGGTATTCGGGCTTGTCTATCTAATCCTGTACCCGGGATTGGGCACTTTTCAAGGCATGCTGGGATGGTCGTCTAAGGGCCAATATGAAGAGCAAGTTAAAGCTGCCGATGAAACTTTCGGTCCCATTTTCGATAAGTACGCTGCGATCGACATTAAAACTCTAGCCCAAGATGCCGATGCCTTAAACACGGGCGAACGTTTGTTCGCGAACTATTGTTCCGTTTGCCACGGTTCAGATGCCCGCGGTGCTAAAGGCTATCCCAACCTTCGTGACGGTGACTGGCTCTACGGTGGTGAACCAGAACAGATCAAAACAAGCATTCTACAGGGTCGCAAAGGTGTCATGCCGCCCTGGCAAGACGCATTAGGCGACAACGGTGTGTTGGATGTCACCGAATATACCTTAAGCCTGAGCGGTCGAGATCACAACGCCGATGCTGCAGCGCGAGGTAAGGTACATTTCGATACCCTTTGTGCCGCGTGTCATCAGCCCGATGGCAGCGGCAACCATGCCCTTGGTGCCCCCAACCTGACCGATAGGATATGGTTGTATGGTGGTTCGAAGGAATCAGTTATGGAGTCGGTCGCTAAAGGGCGCGCGGGGGATATGCCCGCCCATCAGGAGTTTCTAGGAGAGCCTCGCGTTCATATCCTTTCGGCTTATGTCTACAGTTTGTCGCAAGAGCTTGAACACGAGTGAACGCATTGCTCGGCCGCCTGTTCTGGTATAGGGGTATCAACCGGGTCGCAATATCGCTACTGGTGGGAGGCATGCCTCCCATCAGAGATTTGTATTGGCGCCTAACGTGGGTGCAATGGTAGCGGCGGCGCCAACGCTGCCATCCAAATTGGTGCGATATGCGAGCTCCTGCAGACAATACCACTACACCTGCTGCTTCTCGACCGTTTCAGACCAGTAAGGATAAAGAGCTCGAGCAGGCTCTTTACGAAAAACGCCAAAAGATCTACCCCAGAGAGGTGCACGGGCTGTTCGCCAGATTAAGGCTGAGCGGTGTTGCTACCCTGATGGGGATTTTCTATTTTACTCCTTGGATCGTTTGGGATGGCCGTCAGGCAATTCTATTTGATCTTCCTGGGAGGAAGTTCTATATCTTCGGACTCACCTTCTGGCCGCAGGATCTTATCTATTTGTCTGCCCTTTTGATCCTTGCCGCTTTATCGCTTTTCTTCTTTACCGCATTGGCCGGTCGCCTTTGGTGTGGTTATGCATGCCCGCAGACCGTTTGGACGGAGGTATTTCTCTGGATAGAGCGAAAGATCGAGGGCGACCGGATGAAGCAGATCAAGCTTGATAAGGCGCCCTGGTCTTCGCGTAAGCTTGCCATAAAGGCCGCCAAACACGGCAGTTGGATTGTCCTCTCCCTGTGGACTGGTTACACCTTTACCGGATATTTCACGCCGATACGCGATCTCGCGGTCGGTATCATGACTTTGAATCTGGGGCCTTGGGAAACATTCTGGGTATTGTTCTACGGTTTTGCTACGTACGGAAACGCCGGTTGGTTGCGTGAGCAGGTCTGTATCTATATGTGCCCGTATGCCCGATTCCAAAGCGCAATGTTCGATAAAGACACCCTCATTATTTCTTACGATGGCGAACGCGGCGAACCTCGCGGGTCACGTAAGCGTAGCGCTGATCCGAGCAAGCTGGGTCTTGGTGATTGCATAGACTGTACGATGTGCGTGCAAGCGTGTCCAACCGGCATAGATATCCGAAATGGCCTGCAATACCAGTGTATCGGTTGTGCGGCTTGCATCGATGCGTGTAACGATGTAATGGATCGAATGGGTTACGATCGAGGTTTGGTCCGCTATACAACGGAGCACGCGTTATCTGGCGAACACACCAAGATCGCCAGGCCTCGTGTACTTATTTATGCGGGTATATTGTTGGTCCTGTTGATCACGGTGGTCTATAGCATCGCTGTGCGTACTCCGGCCAAGCTCGATATCATCCGTGATCGAAATACGTTATATCGAGAGACTGGCGAGGGTTTGATCGAGAATGTGTATACCCTACGCATCCTAAACAAAGACGACGAATCCCATAACTATGTCATTACTATCGAAGGCCTACCGGAAATGCAGTTGCTAATGGATAAACAAGATATCGCCGTTGAGGCCGGCGCAGTAAAGGATGTCACTGCACGTATACAGATTGATCCGGTTGACATCAAGTCAGCCAGTAACGAAATCACGTTTCACCTTGCTGCGAGAGATAAGCCGGAAATTGCCGTCTCTGAAACTGCACGCTTTGTCGGTCCCAGCGGAGGACCTTAACCAGATACCAGCTAGTTAACATGGCAAGTACGACTTCACGTTATTGGTACCAGGAACCTTTTGTGTGGTTTCTGATAGCGATTCCACTGTCATCTGTATTGGTCGGTATGGTGGTTTTGTGGTTTGCTGTTGATACCGATGATGGACTGGTTGTTGACGACTATTACAAGCAAGGATTAGCTATAAATAAAACGTTGGGGCGGGATCACTTGGCCAGGGAATACGCCCTTGAATCGACTATACGATTCGTTAATGCATTTGATCAGATCCACATTGTGCTCAATGCCAGGGGCACGTTTAAGCACCCCCCAGAAGTCCAGTTGGGGTTGTACCATGCGACCAAAAAAGGATTCGATCAGGAGATAACGCTCACCCGAACCAGTGACACGGGGTATTCCGGAGTGCTGCCGGAACTCTTTGCAGGTCGATGGTACATTACGTTGTTTCACGATCACTGGCGGCTAACCGGAGTCATGTTCTGGCCCGCTGAGTCGGTAACTTTGAGGTTTTTGCCTTAGTTTGTTTATGCCTTCTGAATTGACGTTCTTGGCTGCTTTATTGGTTGGGTTCCTAGGGTCAACTCATTGCATCGGAATGTGCAGCGGTATAGCGGGTACCGTCGGTGCGTCCACAGCTACCAACCCATCTTTTCTCGATCGCTCAAGCTATCTTTTGTTGTACAACATCGGGCGAATTTCAAGTTACGTCATTGCGGGCTGTGCAGCCGGTGCTGTGGGTCAGATCGGTCTAGGTGTGTTTCCTGAAACGGTGGCGCATAGCATTGCTTTAGTAATCTCAGTTGTCTTTCTGATTGCTTTAGGATCGTATTTGGCAGGTTGGTGGTCGTTTTTACCCAAACTCGAACTGGTTGGAACTCGATTATGGCGAATCGTTGAACCTTGGGGCCGAAAATTGCTGCCGGTGAGGAATCGATTTCAGGCATTCTTGTTTGGCTGTGTCTGGGGATGGCTGCCCTGCGGGCTGGTCTATAGTGTGCTGGCATGGGCTGTCGCTGTAGGCAGTGTGAAGCAAGGTGCCTTACTCATGCTTGGATTTGGCCTTGGTACGTTGCCCACTGTTTTGTGTCTGGGTATGGCTGGCCAAACGTTGCTGCGTTTGCGCAGCAAAGCTTTGGTGAGACAGGCCGCTGGGATTTCTTTAGTGTTGTTCGCCGCGGTGATGTTTACCATGCATCAAATCAATCAACATGCATAACAGTAGCGAGTAGCTTGTATCTAGTTGTTAGCTCTCGTTACTCGTCACTAGCTGCAAGTTGCTACTCGTCGTTCTTGTCGTCATCCATCAGTATCCGGTGCGCAGGCCCTTCCAGATCATCGAACTGACGGGATTTGACCGCCCACAAGATGGCCCAAACTATGACGATGACCAGCACCAGGGACAGTGGCAACAAGAGGTAGATAATATCCATCAAGCGTAGGCCAGCGACTCGTTTATATCACCTAAGTCTCGCGCCGGTGAGGTCTGTCGCTTTGACAACCGCAACGCATTTGTTACTACAATCAATGAACTTAAGGACATACCAATCACTGCAACCCAGGGCGGGACCAGGCCTACAATGCCCAGCGGCAAAGCGAGAACGTTATAACCCAGCGCCCAGATAAAATTTTGCATGATAATGCGTCGAGTTTTTTCCGCCTGTTTCAGTAAATAGTTCAAATCGGTCAGCCGATCATTCAGGGAAACTACGTCCCCCGCGGCCTGCGTTAAATCCACCGCCGATCCCATCGCGACTCCCACTAAAGCCGCACCGAGTATCGGAGCATCGTTTACACCATCGCCAACTGCCAATACTGACTCACCGTCGGCGTGATAGTGCCTAAGCTGATCTAGCTTTTGCTGTGGCGAAAGCTGCGCATGGTACTCTGATATGCCGACAGCAGCAGCCACTTTTGTTACCGCTTGGTGTCGATCTCCAGACAAAATCGATGTCTTTTTACCTTCGGCTTTCAACTGTGTAACCACTTCCTTTGCCTCAGGCCTGAGTTCGTCTGAGAAGTGGAAACGAGCCATCACACCGGTTTCATTGGCCAGTAAACTGACAGTAGTACCCTTTTTTCTCTGTTGGGATGTCGAACAAGCTTCAGCTACCTCCTTACCCAGTTTCTCTTCTATAAACTGTTGAGAACCGAAATGGTAACTTTTGTCTAGTACGGTGCCGGTAACACCGCCACCGGCAGTGTGGACGACCTTTTGCGCTGCCCGCAGTCCATTGTTTTTGTCCTTTAGAGCTTTGACTAATGCCTGGGAGATAGGGTGAGCAGTCGATGAAGCTTCCAGAGCACCGGCTATAGATAGGACTTCCATTTCGCTATAACTTCCATAAAGGTCGATTTCATCTATAGCCAATTCACCTTTTGTTAGTGTTCCCGTTTTATCGAAGACGACGTGGGAAATCTGGGTCAGTTTTTCCAAGCAATCACCTCGTAGCAGCACGATCCCCCTGCGTGTCAGTGCACCTACGCTGGCACTTATGGCGGCAGGCGTCGCCAGCGACAATGCACAGGGGCAGGCAATGACCAGGACCACAATGACGGTAGTCAACAGACGCTCTGGGGCATACCACCAGCAGTAAGCGGCGACGACGGCGGCAACCAGAATCACACCGATAACAAACCAGACCGCAATTCGATCGACCAATTGTACAAATCGCGGCTTAGCAGATTGGGCGCGTTCGGCCAGATACGCGATCGTGCTCACCGTGGAATGATCGTGAGTGCGGGTTACTCGTATGGTGATCGGACTATCGAGATTGATGGAGCCGCCAACCAGTTCGTCGTTGACTTGCTTGGAAACGGGATCAGATTCGCCACTGATAACGGACTCGTCAACAGCTGTGGCACCCTCTACGAGCACAGCGTCAGTCGGAATTCTGGCCCCTACTCCGACCAATACGTGATCATTCACCTTAAGTCGCGTCGCAGGTGTTTGTAGCAAATTGCCCTGTTCGTCGATACGGGTTGATAAAGTCGGTATCGAATTTTGTATATGTGAGACGGCATCGAGCCCCCGCTCCCGGGCAACCAGCTCGAAATAACGCACCGCAAGAAGCAGGAAAACAAACATAGCAACTGCCTCGAAGTAAGTATCTCCGGTGGCCGTTATCGTTGCCCATACGCTGGCGGCGAAAGCGATGCCGATCCCCAAGGAAACTGGAAGATCCACGCTAGGTTGCTTATGTATGATGCTACGCCAAGCTCCACGAAAAAAAGGTTGTGCACAATAGAAAACGATGGGTAGTGCAAGAAGCATCGAAATCCATTCAAAGAACAGTTCGTAGTTTTGGGCGATTCCAGAGGTTTTACCGAAATATAGAGCCACTGCAATCATCATTATCTGCATGCCTAGTACGCCCGAGATGCCCATTCTGCGGAGCTGCTGGTCACGCTCGCCATGCAGTAGCGTCGCCCCCTCTCGATATTCGTAGGGATAGGCTGTAAAACCAATATCGCGAAACTTTTGCAGTATGCGCTGTAGTGTCGTTGTGTCTTTATCCCACGTGACCAGGGCGCGTCGGGTAGTGTAATTGACCATTACCGATTCAACACCTCGCACTTCTGCGAGACACGATTCGATCAACCACAAGCAAGCGCCACAATTGATCCCCTTCACGTTCAGGGTGACTTCGTTGGTATGTTCGTCAATGTCTCTGATAAATCTCGATTGGACTTCCGGGTCACTGTAGATCTCGAGCTCATGGTCAGTCGAGGTTTCAGGAGTCTGGGATTTGGCTGTCCGTTTGTCGTAGAACCGTTCGAATCCACCATTGACAATCACCTGGGCTACTGCTTGGCAACCTGGACAACAGACGGCTCTTTGTTTTCCTAGGATATTGACGGTGTAGTTGTCTTCGGTGGGCAAAGGCAGACCGCAGTGGAAGCAGTTGTCAGTGGACATTGACGTGACCCATCTCCGACCCCTTGGTTTTTGTTAGGGGAACTGTCAAGACAAAGCAAGAAGTAGCCGATGTGGTATTTGTAACTAACATGGTGCGAAGTTTATCTGAAAATCTCTTGCCGGTTCAGCTAAACGGGTCTTGATTGGAGCGCACAAGATCATTGATTTATATCAAGACTGTTACAATCTGTTTGGAGTAAAAAGTTAACTAGGCCGGCGCTTTTCCCAGCATTTATTTCAGCCACCAGCGGGAGCGAATGCAGATGACGATAAGAGATATCCTGGTACATGTCGACGACCATGAACTCAACGAGAAAACCCAACAAGTCGCTATACGATTGGCCAGTGAATTTGGTGCACACCTAACAGGTATCTATATAAAGGATGTTATAGAAGTACCTGCGTACGCTGAGGTTAGCGTTCCACAAAGCATATTAGACCAAGCTGAAGAATCTGAGCAGAACAAACTGTTAACAACAAAGCGGAAGTTTGAACAAAGAGCAAGTGGATACGACGCAAAAGTAGATTGGAGACAAGTCGAGGGCCAGACGGCTCCGCGGCTTATCGAGCATTCTGCATGTTATGACCTGGTCGTGGTGAAACAATCTGGTCCAGCAAATCAAGGTAATGATGGGAATGTGGCTGACCGAGTTGTTTTGGAATCAGGCCGTCCCGTCCTGGTTGTGCCACATATCGACAGAGACTTTGAGCCTTTTGAAAAGGTTGTCATCGCTTGGAATAGTAAGAAAGAAGCGGTTAGAGCGATACATGACGCAATGCCGATACTGGAACGTGCGCGTGTAGTGAGCATTGCATCAGCTAAGACCCCATCAGGCGAGGAGTACCCTTGTGCGGATATTGCGAAGCATATAGCCCGGCACGGTGCGAACGTGGAGATCATGGAATCTAACCAGGATATCGTTGATGTCGGCAATTGGTTACAAGCCAATGACTCGGATTTAATAGTCATGGGAGCCTATGGCCACTCAAGGTATCGCGAAATGATATTTGGTGGTGTCACCCGCCATATGCTAAGAAATATGACCGTTCCGTGTTTGATGTCACATTGACGTGCCCGAGACATTTCTTTCGCAAAGGCTCATGACAGTAGCTTGAGACTAGTGACTATCATCGAGTACCGTATGGCTAGTTGTTTTACTAGTTGCTAGATACAAGCAACTCGCTATTGTTCAGCCGGAGCGGCGCGTTCGCCGCGATTATCGGTGTGGGGTACGCCTCCTAGAGTCCCTCTCAATTAATCCGCACATTATTTCTGAACGGGGAAAAGTACTCGTTTCGTCGCTTTCGTTATTTCGTCGTCCCCATGCACGGACTGTGCGGGACAGGAGAAGTTGATAGTTCCTAGTGAAACGTGTTTAATTGTTGAGTACAGGAGAGCTTAACCAGACTCGAAAACCTGGTTGGGGAGCGACGCTTGAGAGTAAAACCATCTGTAGGCCTGTTTGCAGTTCCAGTGTTGGTATTCCTATCTGTGTCTGTGTGGTCAGGGCAGCTTCATGACGCTGCACGAGGGGGTGACAGGGAAACAGTTGAGCGTTTGATTGTTGATGGCGAGGATGTTCAAGAGATCGACGGCGAGACGGCACTTACTCCCCTGGTAGAAGCCGCTCTTGCCGGCAACAAGGAGATTGTGGTCCTGCTCATAGAAAAGGGTGCGGATCCCGCGGGTCGGGATGGTAAAGGCTTCACAGCCCTGCATGCAGCAGCACATATGGGACATGTCGATATCGTGGAACTGCTCATAGAGCAAGGTGTAGACGTGAACGATCAGGAAAACACATCCAGGATTACGCCTATGCACGCTGCTGCTGAGCGGGATTATCAAGATGTAGCCAAGGTGCTCCTGCTTAACGACGTGAACCTAAATCTTAAGACAGAAGCTGGACATACACCGGTAATATTAGCCGTGCTGAACCAGCACGCTGACATGGTAAAGCTGCTTCGGGATCACGGTGCGGATTGCACGTTCAGATCCAAGCGGTTTTCAGAATATTGTTTGAACGCGGGAAACTGACCCAAGGAGGTCGAAATGGTCCGTAGCAACGCATTTTTCCAGAGCTCGATCAAACCTGCCCTTAGTCTTGTTGTTTCTTTCATCGTGATGATAGGTATACCCCAATCGTTGATGGCGGACGCGGCGGTTAATACTGGTTATTTCGGCAACGTGGCCATAAAGGGATACGACCCTGTGGCTTACTTCACCGAGGGTAAACCCATGGAAGGAACCGAGGATCACGCCATCAAGTGGCTTGGGGCTAAGTGGCGCTTCGCGACGGCCGAACACAAGGAGATGTTCGCCGCTAGTCCAGTAAAATACGCTCCGCAATACGGTGGCCACTGCGCAACAGGTATGGCAATTCACGGCGGTCTAACCAAAGACATCGATCCGGAAGCCTGGGCGATAATCGATGGAAAGCTCTATCTCAACTATTCGAAAGAAACCCAGAAACTGATGACTGAAGGAATGGCTACCCCCGAAAAAGCCGACGCCAAGTGGGAGAAATACGATGAGGACACAACAACTCAGTAAATGTGATTCCGCAACTACTGCTCGAGTGAGAAACGTCTAACCGTTAGCGGATTTACGTAAACGTATTCGTAGCTATCCTCGGCATTGCTACCTGAATCGCGGTAAACAGGGCCACAGAAGTCGCTGTTTCGCGTAAAGCCTTCGAAATGTTCGCACAGCTCGTCTCCCCTGATGAAGGCGCGCCCTACCAACATGCTTGCCGGGCCCGCATAGACCACGCTGTCATCCGCACCGAATTCCTGGATAAACACTGCCCCGCGGCCGAGATCAGTACCCGACCAGGTCTTGCCGGAAATCAAGTCCTGCAATATGGGCCCGGTTAACCGCAAGTCTGGGTTACCCTGAAAACCCATAGGCCATTCGGGCATACCGGCTTTGCGGAGGGCATCTAGACGACGGTTTAAGTCTTCTTCGCGTGCATGGTATGCGTAAGCTGTTCGGTACCATCCCAAGCTAGGAAATGTTTCTTGCTTTAGTATGGACGCCACTTTCTCACGGGCCTTATCCACTTGGCCAGATACTGCGTACGCCATGGCGAGTATTTCTCTAGGCGAGTCCGCAAAAGCTTGATCCCGCGTACCCGCGATGGGTTCAAGCACTGCTATGGCGTCTTCATACTTTTGGTTCAGGAACAGTATCAAGCCGTAATAAGTAGTCAGGTAAGTCGGTGGTCGTGGATTAAGACGAATTGCGGTACGCATCGATTCAAGCGCTAACTCGTGTTTACCCGTGTAGCCGAGGACAATGGCCGTTACGGTGTGTGCGTCAGCGCTGTTTGGATCAAGTTTTGCCGCCTGTTGGGCGAACTGCAGGGCATCCGCGTGATTTCCTTCTGTCAAGTTGAGGAGAGCCAAAACAGAATGAGCGTCCGGTAGGGTTGGGTCTAGATCGAGCGCTTTGGCCGCGGCGCTCTCGGCGATTTTTTTCGACACACCGCCTTGAGCTATCCTTAGGCCACCCACTCGCCACATGTCAGCTGCCAAACGTGCCATGCCGGCGTAGGCCCTGGCAAACGTTGGATCGACCTCAGTGGCCTTTACATAGAGCTGTAGACTTTCTCGCATACGAGCTTGGTCCTGGCTAAAAGCGCTGTCGCGGGCACGCAGGTAAAGTTCATAGGCTTCGAATTCGGGAACCGGCCGTTGGGTGAGTTGTTTCTCTTCGGTCCGGGTTAGTTGAACGGCCAGTGCCGAGACGATCTGACCAACTAGCTGATCCTGGAGTGCAAACAGATCGGTTGTTTCGCCATCGTATCGCTCTGCCCAGATGTGGTGGTCGGTACTGCCTTCGATAAGCTGTGCGTTGACCCGAATGCGGTTGCCGGCACGCCGAACACTCCCCTCTACTACATAGCGTACGCCCAGTTCTTCGGCGACTGTTTTGATACGGACCGGTTTTCCCTTGAAAGTGAATACGGAGTTGCGTGCGATTACGAACAACCCGGATACTTTCGATAAATCGGTAATCAGATCATCGGTGAGTCCGTCGGCAAAGTACTCTTGTGATTTATCGTCACTCAAATTGTCAAAGGGTAGTACAGCGACTGAGGGTTTATCGGGCAAGGGAAGTATTTTACGCTCCACCGTGGCCGGTTCTTCCCCAGGTGCCCAGGGCTTGAGCCAGTAAAGTACACCCCCAACGACAATCAAAGCGAAAATCCCAATCGCTATCACCAAGTTCTGTTTGTTGCTGGGGGCTCTTTGATGTGGACTATCTTCTTGCGGTGGCGGTACCGACGCGCCGGTGCTCAACTCAACCCTATAAAACCGCACCGGTTCATCGAATCCTTTTAGCGGTCGCTCACCTAAATTTTCCTGATCATACGGCATGCGCTGTGGCAGGGCCTCGTGAATCGCCGCCGTAATGTTTACCCCACCCGGCTCAGCCAACTGCTCAATCCTTTGGGCCAACACCACGCCGGCGCCGGTAACGGTATTGTCGGCAATCACGACTTCTCCCATCGCTATGCCCACACGGACTGCGGGGCGGATATTGTCGTTGAGTTGGGAATTGTGGGTAGCCTGGTCAGCTTGAAAAGCTAGAGCCGCTGTTACAGCATCGGAAGCGCGTTTGAACTCGGCAAGCAGTGCATCGCCTCTTATCTCTCGCACGTAGCCGTGGTATTGGGTAATGATGTCATTGAAACGTTGGAAGGCATCCTGGATGCGTTCGTGTGCCAGATGTTCATCCTGTTGCACCATCGCTGTTGAACCCGCGATGTCTGCGTGCAATATGACAGCAAGTTTGCCGGATGGGCGTTTATCTGCCATCGGTATCCCTAACTTAAAGAACGGATAGTACTACACCGAGAATCCAGTTTTGAGCAAGTGGCACTAGCACTATAAGACTCGAAGCCTTCATAGCTTGGGCATGGGCCAGGTGTCACTCAGTTTGTAGCCTAGGGGCCAGGGATCGTCAGGATCTAATGTGTGCTGATGGAATCCGGTTATCCAAGCCCGACCAGTAAGCGCAGGTACAATCGCTGGGGTTGATCCCACTTGGGTTGTTTCTTCTATGCGGCACTCAAACTTTGAATCGATAATAGAGCGTGCAACAAAGGATTCTCCTACACTTATTTCGCCACGTGCATGCAAAACAGCCAACCGGGCAGAGCAACCCGTGCCGCATGGTGACCGGTCAAGTTTTCCGGGCTGAATTGCCACAGTGTTCTTGCCACGTTTAATGCCATTCGTTTGTGAAATCGGTGCGGCGATTTGACAAAAAGAAATATGGGACCAATCCGCATTCTCAGGGTGAGTGAACCTGAGTTGTTCGTTGGCTGCGCGAGTAATTCTTATACCGGTCTGGGCGAGATCCCTGGCCTCATCTTCAGTAAGTGCGAAACCCAAATCGCTTGAGTTGACGATTACGAAGCTATCGCCTCCGTAAGCAATATCCACCTTCATAGTTCCTAGTCCGTCTACTTCCAAATCGACATCCAGTGCACTTACAAAAGAAGGTACATTCTTAATGGTAACCGCCTTGACCTTGCCCTGACGGCATTGTGCGGTTACTTGTACCAGACCACCGGGGGCTTCTAGTACAAGACGTGTTGTGGGTTCATCCATTTGAAACATACCTGTCTCCAGCAGTACCGTAGCTACACACATTGAATTTGAACCAGACATCGGCGGTGTATCCTCCGGCTCCATAATAATCCAACCTATATCTGCGTCTGGATTCTTCGGTGGGACCAGTAAATTGACATGACGGAAAACACCGCCTCGCGGTTCGTTCAAAACAAATCGCCTTAGCGTTTGATCTTGAGCAATGAACCGGGATTGCTGCCAAATCGTATCCCCGGGGGGAGGAAGTACACCACCTACAATCACATCGCCCACCTCCCCTTCGGTGTGGCAACTCACAATGTGGATGACTTTACTAGTTTGCAAATAAGCAGTTAAAAGAATGAAAGTTAAAAGGTTAAAGAACTATTTTCATAGCTGAGTTTGAGTCTTGTTACTCCTTTTTTACTTTCAACTTTTCACTTTAAACTCAGTTACGTTTAGCTGAACTGAACAGCGTGAAAAAGTTCTCCGTTGTGGCTGCCGCCAATTCATCCAACCCCATGCCGCGCAGTTCGGCGACGTGTTCTGCAGTGTACTTTACGTAGGCCGGTTCGTTTGTTTTGCCTCTGAACGGTACCGGTGCTAGATAGGGGCAGTCGGTTTCCACCAGGATACGATCTAGCGGCGTTTTCACAGCAACCTCTTTGATTGGCTGCGCATTTTTAAAGGTAACGATGCCTGAAAAGGAAATATAGAAGCCGATATCCAAGGCTTGCTTTGCCAGGGTCCAATCTTCTGCAAAGCAATGCATCACACCTCCGGCTTCACCCGCATTTTCATCTCGAAGGATTTGGATAGTATCGTCGGCAGCATCTCGCGTGTGAATGACCAGGGGTTTGTTGGTTATCTTTGCGGCGTCGATGTGCCGCCTGAATCGATCCCGTTGCCAATCGAGATCTCCCTGGCTTCTGAAATAGTCTAAACCCGTTTCACCGATTCCTACGACGGCTGGATCATCCGCGCCTGCGCATATTTCCTGTGGGTCAGGCTCGCGCCCCGAAGTTTCATTGGGATGCTTGCCGATAGTAGCGAAGATATTGTCATGGTCCCGGGTCAGCTGAAGTACCTCGGGAAATTCTTCCATGTTGACGGAAATACACAACATGTAGGCAACGTCGTGTTCCCGTGCGTTGGTCAGTACTTCATCCAGACGCTCGCACAATGGTTCGAAGTTGATATGACAGTGGGAGTCAACTAAAACCATAAAACTAGTTTCTAGTAGAGAGTTTTCTAGTAGCTAGCTAAAGCTAATAAAACGTCATATAGCACAGATCACTAGCTACCAGCTACTAGGACCTCGTTAAATCGCGGCGAGGGCGCCGCTCCTACACTAATATTTTGTCTAGGGCCTG
>JASJAT010000184.1 GCA_030066885.1 Arenicellales bacterium
ATAAGAACACCCCCCTACAAAACGTTTTCCCTGGAAATGACCTAAGTTTGCCAGTCCCCTTCGGCTAGTCCAGATTTAGTACTTGTTCGCATTAGGCACTTCGTCAAAGATGTGCAGGCATAAATGGACCAAATTATTCTGTCATTTTGTATAGTCCGGATAGTGTCTGTATCTTTTTTCTAATCCAGTTCGAGCGTAAGAAGTCCTGATGTAGATCTGAAAATTGGTGGCCAGCCTCTTCTGCAAGTCAAGACCGTCCGTAACAAGTGTTTGCTGCTCCTTCACTGTCAAAGTTGCATTGTTTCACATCATTCCGGTAGGCCCGCCTTGCGTAAGCCGTCCACATAGCGTGCAAGCTCGTTCGGATCCGTGTAAGGCTCAGTCTTGGCCCACTCTTTTATCGAAAAGTTCGGGACGACCTTCATGAACTCTTCAGCTTCAGCACGTGCTTCTTCAAGCCGGTCGAGATGGGCGTAAGTCGCAGCGACGAGACGCCGGGCATGCTGAGGCGCAGTCATCCGTCCGAAGGCATCCAACGCTTCCTGATACTGACCGAGGTGGAAATAAGAGTTTCCCAGCATCCAAAAATACCAATCAGGGCAATTCGGGTTTAAAGCAATTGCGCGTTCGCAGCGTTCCAGCGCTTCTTCCGTACGTCCACAATAAAGTAGCACTTGCGTTGAGAAAGCAAGCAGATTTGCATCGTTAGGGTTGATGTGCAAAGCCTTTTCGAACTCGGCAAGACTCTGCGCATGCTTACCTTCATGCACGTACAATCCCCCCAATGCCCAATGTGCTCTATAGTCGTTCGGATCGAGTCGAACTGAATGAAGCGCAAGATCGAGTGTCTTCTGTCGAATGTTCTCGAAGGACTGGGTGCGGAATAACTTGAAGCGCAGAAAATGAAGCCAGGCTAGTGCTGAATAAGCGCGTGCGAAGTCCGGATCTAATTCGATCGCCTTCTCGTAAAGAGCCTCCGCCTCCTTGAAACCCGTATCACCGTGCTGATAGAAATAATGTCGACCCTGTAAATAGTAATCGTAGGCAGTCAGATCCTTCACCGAAGATTTGGTGCTACGTATCCGTGCTGATTTTTCGAGAACGCCATCGACCGCTCCCAGGGCGCTTACGATAGAACCAACGACCTCATCTTGGACGGTAAAAATGTCATCGAGATCACGGTCGTAGCGCTCCACCCATAAGTGACGATCGCTGGCTGAATCAATGAGCTGGGCCGTGACCCGAACGCGTCGACCAGCTTTCCGGACACTACCCTCCAGCACATACCGCGCACCTAATTCCTTGCCCACATCTGCCATTCGCACTGACTTACCTTTGTAGGTAAACGTCGAGTTGCGAGAGATGACAAACAGGTCCGGATTCTTCGACAACCCGGTGATGACATCTTCGGTAATTCCGTCGCTGAAGTATTCTTGCTCCGGGTCACCACTCATATTTGTGAACGGCAACACTGCAATCGAAGGCTTGTTATGGATTTCGAGTGAAAGCGCGTCCTGTGAATTACCTGTTGACTTTTGTTTTTCCAATATTACTTTATATGCTCGAACCGGCTCGGCGATGTTTTTTACCTCCCGCTCACCCAGAAACTCATAACTTAGGCCAAGTTTATTCCCAACTGCCGTGCGTACAGCATCAGAGATACAAATACCGCCTGGTTCAGCAAGACTCTCTAGACGAGCGGCTACGTTCACACCATCACCATAGATGTCTCCCCGATCTTCAATTACATCACCTAAATTAACCCCAATCCTAAACTGTACTCGACGTTCATCTGACACGCCGTGATCTTGGTTGAAAAGTTCCCTCTGGACAGTAACAGCAGACGACACTGCATCAACCACTGAGTCGAACTTGGCAAGAACAGCATCGCCCGCATAATGCATGACTTGACCGTTGTGTTCTTCGATGCCCTGAGAAAGCCGGTCGAGTAACAGGCCCAGGGTGCGATGGGTAGCGTCTTCGTCTTGCCCCGTTAACCGGCTGTAACCAGCAATATCCGCATACAATATAGCGGCTAGCTTACGAGGCAGACGATCTTCCATCCAAAGGGGCCTTTCTTCGATTTGTCGGGGTCAGTAGATACTATCGCAAGACGCCCCATCGGTGGCAATCCAATAGAGAATACGGTAGGAGCGGCGCTCTCGCCGCGATTATCGGTGGGCGGTGAGAGGGTGACTAGAGAGGAAGAACAAACCAGTTTTTTAGCTATAAACATTGGTTTCGTCGACTTGCCTTGGACTTGTTCCTACGGGCCGTCATTCCGGCATGTTTTTAGCCGGAATCCATTATTAATCGTTTTCTTGGATCCCCGCTTTGCGCGGGGAAGACGAGGGAGGGTTGATGGGAGTGACGATTTGGTCCCCCGTCATTCCGGCCAAGTGAGCAAAGCGAGTAAGAGCCAGAATCCAAGTGTCATTTAGCTGGATCCCCACCAGCCGTTCATCTGCGCGGGAATTAAGAAACAAAGTAGGATGCAAGTGATGAAGCAAGTGTTTACCCGTCCGGTAAACATGTTCTTGTGCAAAGGTGTAGGAGTGGCGCCCTCGCCGCGATACTGCGTTGTCACTCCCATGCTACCGGCGCGAGGGAGCGCAACAATTAGGAAAGTTGGTGGTCCAAAATAGATCACGTTGCATCCAAACGATGGATTTTAGTAACCCGGAATAGATTACGCGATTAAACTTATGTCTGTAACGCGATCAGCTAGAACTTAGCCAAATATCTACTTAGGAGATCAAGGTATGCCGACGGGTCTGAGATGTATTGTCGCCATGATTGTTACACTTTTGTTCAGTGGTTGTGTATCTGTGGGGAGTACTCCAGTGCGTATGCTACCGGTTGGCTCAAAGGTTCAGGTGAACCAAGAGTTAAGCGCTGTCGGCGGTGCACGAATATCCATTCAATATGGGCGAGTCATGCCACGCAGGCAAATAACACTTGTAGATCCACACTGCCAGTTTTACCTCTATCGTTCGCAAGAAGAAATGCGTGACCCTGTTGTCGTGAAACCGGGTGTATTCACAGTTAAAAGAACTTTCCAGCGTCGAGATTATGCCTGGGCTGAGGGACTGCAGCTCGCTTTCTTCACTGCTAGTGGTGACGGGGACCCAACAAGACATCCGACAACAATCATGGAGTTGTCTTCGGACGAGCAACCGGAAGTGAAAGATTTGAGATGTGCAATTTGGGGAACGACCTACATAGAGGGTTATTTAACCATCGAGCAAATGCAGGCTACATTGGGTGACTTAGTTAAACTCATTGTTGTGACTGACTCCGGTTAAACACAAGGATTCAGACACTACGAATAACGTGGTTGGGTGAAGTATCCGGATTAAATCCATGGCCATTGCAGCGTCACTCGATAGCCCTAGCGTCCACTAACGCCATCGGACAAACGTCCCATAGCTGTACTCACAGATTCGCCAGTCACCATATCTGTCCCGGCACTGACCGATACCGTGTTCCTTTCCCGCAACGAACTGCCCTTCGAAACGGGTACCGTCTTTACGGGTTCTTATCCCGAAACCGTCAAATTTTCCTTCGCGGAATTCTCCTTCGTAACCTATACCGCTTGGATGAGTGAAAATCCCTTGACCATGTACTTCGCCGTCCATCCATTCGCCGTCGTAACGGCCGCCGTCAGCAAAGATGTAAACCCCTCGACCATGCGATCGACCGCCACGCATTTCACCATCGTAGCGTTCGGTGAGAATCTCACCGTTTCTGCCGAATTCCCATATCAGCACACCGTAACCGTCGGCTTTACCATCAATACATGGGCCGGTCCAAGTCGATGTCTCTTGGGGTTGGGGTTCCTCGTTCCACACCTCGCAACCCTGGGTGGTCTCGCTCCAGCGGCCCTCGGCCAAGAGGATTTGGGAGCATGCAAGTGACAGAATAAAAACCAATGCTTTCATCGAATGCACAATCCATGGCAAACCAGCAATATAAGCCGGGCGAGGGTGATCCTTACCTCGAATATGAGTTGGGCGAGCCCGTGGGTGGTAGTGACGGGGTAGTTTTTTCTTTGCAGGTTGAAGGGCGCCATGCGCCATTCATTACGGAGGTATTCTATAGCACCGATTTGCATGGCTATTCAGTCAATAAATACCGCCAGCTCAACTGATCCATTAGTAGTTATTGGGCAACTCACAGATGGCCGCTGCCTACGGCTTGCGTCCAAGTGGATGTGTGCGATTGTTTATCCACAAAAATTGTGGATAACTCTGTTGATAAGCCGAAATTTTCAAGCCCTGTTTTCCGCAGTCATTGGGTTTGTTCATTTTGACTAAATTTTGAGCAATGTTAGAACTTGCTTAACAATCAAAGAGTTGTGTTTTTTTCTTGTCCTCGAGTTTAACTATCCTGCTCAAGCTCCTTGCTCTGTAAACGATTTTCTTAAATTGTGTATAACTCAAACCAGGTGTTAGTCCGAATGATTTCATATGTAAATCGCTTGTATATACATTCTGTGTGCTCGAGAACGCGCGCACTATGGGGCCAGGCGAAAACCAGTCGAACCGGACCCTCTATTACGTAACGCCCTATTGTGTATCCGACGTCATACAACGATTGGAGATGTCCGAGCAATGAAAATCACCAAACCCAACCGTGTCACACGGACCTTCACGCAACAGCTTGTCGCCGAGCCATCAAGAGTCTTTCCTTTATTATGTCCTGTCCGCGAAGCAGATTGGATCGAAGATTGGGAGCCATTTGTCGTATTCAGTGACTCAGGCGTGGCTGAGCGAGATTGTGTTTTTATCACCGGGGCGGAGCCAATAAACGCCATTTGGTACATAACCAGACACGAGCCCGCCAACTATTTCATTGAGATGGTTAAAATCAGTCCGACGGTTACTGCATGTAAATTGACCATTCAACTGCGTCCAGCTGAAAGGGGATCAGAAGCAATGGTTACCTATACCCATACAAGCCTTGGTGCCGAAGGGGATGCATTTGTCGCCTCTTTTACGGAGGGGTACTACCACCAAGTCATGCGAGAATGGGAAGCGCGTATTAATCACTATTTGACCCATGGAAGCATCCTTCGCACGCAAAGCAATCGATAGCAGGTCAAAGGCAACATTGCCAATGTGCAACATAGTAGTTTGTGGTTTATGACTCGTACCCGAGTACGGGTATACGTTAGTTGCTTTCGCTAGCTGCCAGATACTGGCTACCCCCTACTGTTAGGGTAGGAGCGGCGCCCTCGCCGCGATAGTCGGTGCGAGGTGAGAGGGTAATTAGAGAGGAACAAACTGTTTTTTTTAGCTATAGACATTGGTTTCGTCAAACTTGCTTTGGACCAGTTTCTACAGGCCATCATTCCGGCCAGAGCGCGAAGCGAGTGTAGGGCCGGAATCTATAGTCTTTTAGTTGGGCCCCGCCGGCGAGCACTGCTATCCTAGGTAGTATTCTAAAAAGTGTGTTGTGTCTATCAAATTGCTTCTCTATAACCCCGTCATTTCCGCATTTGGTCAGCGGGAATCCAGGCGTAATGCTCGCGTAAAAGTAGGGATCCAAGAAAACGAGTAATGATGGATTCCGGCTAAAAACCTGCCGGAATGACGGTTTTATTAACCGGGTTACAGAGGTATCGTTATTTAGAGGTTTCTCTTGATATCTGCGACGTACGTACGCGGTATTTGTCTTTGGTGTTAGTCCATAGGTTCGTCGCCGATTTGGCGGCAACGGTTAACTTACGGTTGATAGTAGTAGTTATCGCTTCGGATTCTTTTGGTTGATTAGAAGTAACTGGTCTGGGCTGACTGTTCTCTTTCAGGGTGAAGTTTATTTTCTTAACCAAATCTTCAGCATCGTATTCGTCCTGAGCCCTTAACCGGAGTAGAGGCAAACTGATATCTTCTAAAACTTCCTCGAGTACTCCCGGTCCGCTGGCGCGTCTTTTTTTACTATCCAATTCGGTTTCTAACTTGATTGCAAGGATTGGCTTCAACGTAGATGCTGAACAAATGAGAAAGTCAATGGTTCGTCGCTGAACCCTGCGCCAATGGGCGAGGTACTGTCGATCTGTCTTGGGGGCCGCAACCAGTTCTGCTAAGCATACCTTAGCGAATACTTTGGTGTTTGCATCAAATACTTCTGACAATGCTTTGTATACATTACCCTCCACTGAATCGAGAAACGAGCGAGGCCTGTAATGCGGAGTTGAGTTAACTGTATCTTGTTTTGAAAAGAGAGATTTCACTTATTTGTTTAACCGCTTTTATAAACGTTGTACCTCAGCCCGACATAGTGTTTTCTGTGTCAACACCACAAACGTGATATCACCCAAAGTATGAAGTCGGGACCCTTCTGGTTCTGCATGAGTGGAGTCCCGATATCCCGTTTTAGTTTTAAATATAGAGCAAACGGCTGTCTTCTCAAGGATAAATGGATTGCTGGTGATGGGCGTGGCGTATTAGGGTATAGAGAATGCAGCTCAACCGTCTTCTTGGGGCAAAAGCGGCTAAAACGACTTTCCAACCGAACATGTCTATGGCAATCAAGTTGGGTGATTACAGGCGCTTGTTCTGTGGTTGGGAGTATTAAGTGAGGGTTGCACCTTTAGTGCTGATCATCAAGAATTTGATTACATTT
>JASJAT010000185.1 GCA_030066885.1 Arenicellales bacterium
TTGGAGTGATCGATAAAATTCGCTTCATCTTCTAAAAGCGCGGCACTTAATTTCTGCCCTTCCGGTGAATTCATTGCCTCCATTAAATTTTCCTCTGATTCGAACCACACCTCAGCGACGCCATCATACTCTGGCAGCATGCCTCTCGAATCTCTTAGCCCGTCGTTCAAAGGGGTATCTACGGTGTGAGATTGCACATATTTTTTTGCCCTCATATCGCCAGCATTCTTCATAAAGAAAGGGCCATGTTTATTCATCCAGTAGTCTTGGAACTGTTCGCGAGTCATGTCTGGGTGTCGGCGTATACACATAACAAATTTGATCATTTCTATAGGCTCTTTAATTCGATTTTCATTGAGATCATTGGGAGAGTCAGTCTCCAAGCATATGGTAATGTGCCGATACCCGCCAATCATCGAGGGCAGATAAAGCAGGGACGGCATGTGTTCACTGCACACGATGACTGAACGTTTGTGGCCGCTCAGGGCGACGTTTGTGGCGCCACGGCGACTGGCTCGGGTTTGCTCCCTCAGATAATGAAGTCTCTCAGGGTGTCGATGTTTGGCGTTTCAACTGACGACATCGCAGTCAGCTGTTGAAACTCGCGTGCGAGCTCTTCCATCTCGTCTCGAGCCGCCTTCGCATGCATCGCAAAGGCTACCTCCGCAAATTTGCTTTCTAGCAACGCCCTCACCCCCCTCATGCTCATGATCTCTGGTAGCCAGTAGATCAGGTTGAGCTCGAAGGGCTGCCGTTTACTGAATCCGAGCGCCTTGAGCACGCGGAATCCCTCCTTGGCCGCTCGGACCAATGCGCGAAGCGTCTCTTTGTCCTTCGCAGCCTGGTAGTTGTCACAGTCGTGCTTGTACAGCGCGCCGACAAGCGGGCTGACCAGTGCGGCATGATATTTGAGCCATCCGTCGATTTCCCTGGTCTGAACTACTGGGACTCCAGCAGATTCAAAGAGAGATTTGACTGCCAACGTTCTCTCTTTGCTCTGGCCATCGATTTCGCCAATGGTAATGGCTCTCCGCTTTGCCTTTGGCTTTTCTCGATCTGCAAAATGGACGACCTGCTCACGAATTCCCCCGCCTGCACCGGGGAAGCCCATCAGCAATTTCTCAACCGGTAGGTGCTTCACATACTCATCGAAACCGAGAGCGTTATTGCCCATGAACAGGACGTTCTTGACGCCCGGGCTCGCCGCGAGAATCTCGAAGACAGGGAGAAGCTTGTTCTTTCTGATAGCAACGACCACCAGGTCGTATTCGTCATCCGCTTTTAGTTGGTTCACGACTTTGACTCGCGACGAGTCCTGTTGGCCGGTAAGTCCGTTTATCAGGACCAGGCCGTTTTCTTTGAGCCAGTCATACCGCTCACCGCGGGCAAGAACAGTCACATCACCGCCTGCCTGGTGAAGCAGATGTGCATAGACAGATCCCACAAGCCCCGCGCCAAAGAATAGGGTTTTCATCATCAACTATCATTACACCAAGGTCCGAGGGAAGGGACTATATCCCAAGACAACCACCGGAGTCGCAGCTTCTGGTCGCAACGATACTTGATCTAGTTCACTTTCGAGACTGGAGTCCGCTCTCGGGCTGAAAGCAGCTGTTACTCTTTACTATCTAAAGAAGGCTTGATAGGCAGCTACCAATCCAAATCGGTCACTGCCAAGAGTTGAGTAGGTAGCTTTAATTACCCCCCAAAGCGGGTAAGACGAACTCCTGTATGACCTTCCTTGGTAGCGCCGATTGGTTTGGTTGATTGTAGTTTCCCGCTGTAATCACAACAACGAGTTGATAGTAGGGAAAGATGGCGAGTCGTTGGCCTCCATTTCCTTGTGCTCCAACTAGTCCATCAGACCACTTGTATCCTTGTCGTGGGAGCCACCAGTGATACCCATACTTAACGGGCCCGTATGCCGAAACGCGCTCTAGAAAAGATGATGCTAACCATTCCGACGGAACCAACTGCATACCGTCCCAGCGGCCTTGATTGAGAATAAGCTGTCCGATCTTGGCCAGATCCCTCGGTGTCATCCGCAAACCAGAAGCAGCGATCACCTCGCCTTTTGAGTACTCAATCCATTCAATATTCGTGATCGACAGAGGGCCGAATAGGTTCTCCTTCGCGTAATCGAGCAACGACCTACCGACTCCTTTGCTAATGAGATGGCCAAGAACTTCAGTAGCTCCACCGGTGTAGTTCCAAGTAGTCCCAGGATCGGCGACGATAGGCCGGCCTAGCACGTACCAAATTCGATCCCTAGAGCGATCCATTGCAGTCTCACTATTACGCGGATCGGTATAGGGTAGATCTTCATTCCATTCCAGCCCCATCGTCATAGTCAGCGCATGCGCAACCGTTATGCGTCTCCTATCAGGATCATTCTCTAAATCATCATATGCGGGAAACTCATCTACCAACGATGTCTCAAGAGCAGGGACTTTTCCTTCAGCAAGTGCAATTCCGTAGAGAAGGCTTACGATACTCTTGGAGATCGAACGTAGATCGTGAAGCGTGTCAGGTGTGAACGTGACGTTCCCGAGTGGGCCACTTCTCGTTTTCCGATCATACCCTCTGTAGTACCGCTCAAACACCAGTCGGCGATCACGCACGACAATCACTGAGTGGAGGTTTTCTAGTTCACCGCTTTCAAACGCACGATCGAGCCTTTCACCAACATCCCAACTGAACCCAGCCTCCGCTGCGGAAACCGGTTCCCACTCTTCCATTGCGAACGATTGGAGTGAAGACAGGATACACACCAGAATACATCCTTTGAGCAATTCCCGTGTTTTAGCCATAGCTCATCCGTTCTTGTCGAAAACTGGGACTTAACACTAGTCACGATAACATGAACGAGTTTTGGCTGCTCGAAATCGGGTAATTCAAGAAAACTTGTTTTGAAAGCAGCGACCATCCGTGAGTCTGCCCCGGCGCTAGAAGCGGACGTGACTCAATTCCTGTTGCAACGCAGCAGTTATGTTGACTATCGACCCTTTGTTGCCGTTCGTTAGAGTAATTAAATTATCTCTTCGTGAAAAAAGCATGACGTATCTTAATCAGCTCTTTTCGCTCCCGCTTTGATGGTCTTTCGAACAAGCCTTGTTCAAGGCTGTGGAACGTCACAAAAGTCATAACCCGCATTTCAAGCTCCTGTCCCATGAATCCCATATCGACGAAAAGTTGTCGAACGACCGATACCCTTAGTTTATCGACTTTCTTAACCACCCGAGCGATAGCAGGTTCCTGAGCTGCCCAGGCCCTGATGGGGATGTCGTACCTAGCCAGATCACCTTCATTGATCGCTTGCATCAGTTTGAGTAGTTGCGACTTCGCACTACCAGTAGCTGATTTCATTCTTTCCACGATTTGTTCTGTAGAAAATTCTGCCCAGTAATTGACCAGCTGCTCCACGAAGTCTGCCCGATTTTTAAAGTGCCAGTAGAAGCTGCCTGTCGATACGCCCATTCGGTCTACTAGTTCCCGAACACGGAGCTTGGCTTGACCTTCTTTCGCAAGAACATCCAGGGCCCGTCGCAGCCATTCTTCGCGACTCAATCTTTCACTTTTTGATCTCGATGACTTGACCATAACAAAAGTTATAGAGATACTTTACACCCGTAACAATTGTTACGTTTTGATTGATGAGGAGTCAAGAACAAATAGGTTCGCAAGAGCAATACGTGTACTACATTCTTGCGGCTCCTAATTCTTTTGTAGCTTTGTATTAGCAGAGGAGTTCACTTTATGAACGTTTTAGACCCCAAACTTTCGAGAAGGACTGTCATCGCAGGTTTGGTAACAACAGGGTTGGTGCTCGGTTATGTCCTGGGCGAGGGTAAGACCTTATCGATGAATGACATTAGAATTTTATCCGAGGCTAAAGCCGCGGGTGGCACGGTAACCGACCCCGCTGGTACTGCACCAGATCGATACACCTACTATCCGGGCACAGAGGAGTTGGCAAAGGATGAGATCAGAGTCATCGCTTGTGGCACTGGTATGCCTTCGGCCCGCCACGGTCAGGCGGCGACGTGTTTTCTGATCGAAACCGGCAATGGGGACAAGTTCATCTTCGATATCGGTACTGGGTCCATGGCCAACATCGCGGCATTGATGATTCCATATCAGTATCTGGACAAGGTGTTCTTAAGTCATCTCCATACTGATCACATGGGTGATATCGATGCTCTGTGGGCAGGGGGCTGGACCTCGGGTCGGCCGAATGCCCTGCGCGTATGGGGTCCGAGCGGGGCTGAGGAGTCGATGGGAACCAAGTACGCGATGGAAAACTTCCTACGCTTCGTCAACTGGGATCGGACGACCCGGAATTACAAGATCACACCAGTGCCTGGAAACATTGAAATTAATGAATTCGATTATAAGGGTGAAAACCAAGTCATCTATGACGAGAACGACGTTGTAATCCGGTCATGGCCCGCGATTCATGCGGGGGACGGACCGGTGAGTTTTGCCCTCGAGTACGCCGGTATGAAAGTGGTTTTTGGTGGGGATACCGTACCCAATAAATGGTTCCTGGAGTATGCCAAGGATTCGGACGTCGTTATCCATGAAGCTATGATGCTTCCCGATCAATATGTGAATCTTTATTCCCAACCGCCGCAACTGGCCTGGCGGACCTGCTGCGAGTTTCATACGAGCCCACAGAGCTTTGGCAAGATCATGAGTACGATCAATCCCCGTCATGCCATTGCTTACCACTTCTTTAACGAAGAAGCCACACGGTATGGTGTTTACGATGGTATACGGGAGACCTACGACGGTCCGCTGTCCATGGCGACGGATATGATGGTGTGGAACGTGACCAAAGACGACATTATCGAACGCATGGCAACCGCCACCGACGAAGCCTGGAGTGTCCCCGGGACCGCAATTCAGCCGCCGCCACAGAAGGGTCTTCCTAACCCGATGTCGGATTTCATCAAGGCCGGCAAATGGCGAGAAGGCTATGAAGCATCTGACCGAATGTTGGATGAGCACGCAAAGAAATATGGTTTGGAGGATCAGGATTGGCGTAAAGGGTATTGGGATAATCAATAACTACATCCTGTTGCTTTCCAGAAAAGCCCGGCATTCACCGGGCTTTTTCTTAATACAAGCAAAGCAGCTATGACCGCTTATAGGCGTTCAGAGCCTGTTGATTCAGAAGTACTTGCTCTTAACCAAGCGATAATTGGTCAGGCAATTTTGAGGTGAGAGCAGACACCCATGCCAATACTACTGCAACGCAGCAGATATATCTGGAATCGACCTATGCCCGGCCAGCCACCGCCAATCAAATGACCAGCCATGGTCAGATGACCGGAATTGGTTTGCGCCGCAATCCACTGAGCGCGTTACCGGCAATCGCCAACATCAAGATAAAACCACCGACCAGCGTGTAAAAGCTTGCCGTCTCACCCATGAACAACCAGACCCACAAAGGGCCGAGTAATACTTCCGTCATCGACAGCAGCGCGAGCTCAGCGGCAGGGACCACTCTGGACCCAATGGTAAAGATCGCAAGTCCGAGTCCAACCTGGAAAACACCCAGCGCGAACGCAATCATGATGTCGTTTGCTGGAATTGAAAATCCATAATCCATCGTGTAGCAAACAATCGTGGAAACGATGATCGAGAATACACCTGCCAGAAAAACCGATGGCAGCATATCTCCGAGTTTGCCCCACCGCAGCGCGATGGTGAAAACCGCGAAACCGACGGCCGACAAGATTGCGGAAAGGTTGCCAACCAGGCGCCCCGCGGCGATGCCGTCCAAAACCATAACCACAATCCCGACAAATGCAAAAATCATTGCCACCCAGGTGGCCTTGCGCACCGATTCGCGCAGAATGATCCAGCCGAGTACAGCCGCGAGAAATGGCGCCGATGCAAACAGGAACATCGCATTGGCAACCGTCGTGGTCTGAATTGCAAAAATCCCGCCAGCAAATGCGAACACCAGCCCGATGCCTCCTATCGCGCCGGCGATCCCAACACGCCGGATGGTCAGGATAGGCTTGTATCCCGATCTGAATGTGATCAGTACAAACAGAAAAGCACCCAGAGCCCAGGAGCGGAAAAACAGGATTTGCCAGACGTTGGCCGCTTCGATACTGCGAATACCTAACCCCATAGTCGACCAGAACACACCTGCCATCAAAACCAAGGCAACCCCGCCTAAATAACTGAGGCTGGTTGATTCAATCTTTGTTGCAGTCGTGTCAGTCATGGCGATTGTGAGACAGATACCCGAACCCTGTTTGTAGATTCCACGGGGAAACCGATGAGGGCCTAGTGTAACTCCTGAGAACTTCAGGAGTAGAGCCAAGCCTCCCTAGTCCACTTTTTAATTCTTCCATACATCAGCTTTTGGCCGAGTCCTTTCTCTTGGGTCAGAGGCATAACTCGTTTAATTGATTGAAAAGTGAGCGGCTGCTTACCACTCAACAGCAGCGCAGCAACGATGCGCGCCATCGACCCATACCAGGCTATCGACCTCTCCTTCTTTGCGTCGACTAAGCGTGCTTTGTTGCTAGCTCCGTTTGGCTCGCTTCACCTAATATCCACTCGCGAAAGGCTGCAATGTCCGCCCGCCCCGC